>JAFZQJ010000004.1 GCA_017620395.1 Clostridia bacterium
ATAAGTCGGGTTTTGAACGGCTGTTTCCCGCCCATGCTTCACAAAAAACAGCGGCCATACATCAAGTATGACCGCTGTTTTGTTGTTTTGCCTGAACGATAAACATCTCGTTCAAAACTGCTCCGCATCTTAAAAAGAGAGGTTTTTGTGTCGGTCAAGGCGAAAGCGCGATGGAATACTGTATGTATTCCGAGCGCTTTCAACGCCGACCGGCGCGAAAAGATCCTTTTTAAGACCGGCGTATCCCTGATTTGCGCGCCCTAAGGAGCGGCGTTGTTCTTTTGCAATCGCGACCGTTTTTAATCTCCGTCGGAAAGAAGTTCGATATCGCCCATAATCTCGATGATCACGTGAACACCGAAACTCTCGGAAATCTCATCCGCAAGCTTGCACGCTTTTCTGTTAGCCTCGTTGACGCCGAATTGAATGATGTTGCCTTCGGATGTAAAGAAAGCGTTATACTTGAACCCCCTTGCCTTCAGGTACGAACCTATCTCGTCAATAAGGCTCCCGAGCTCCGCATCGGAAAGCTCGTGCTTCTCAAGAACGATGAGGTCGGCGTATTCCTCGCCGAGCAACTCAACGTAGCGCTGTTTTACGCTCGCTCTGTCGTCAGTGACAACGATCACGAGCTTCTCCGGCTCGCCGTCGATGCGGCGGTCAAAGTAGCCTGCGGGCAGCGAAGCGGCATCCGCAAACACCTCCGCGAAGCGCTTCTCCGCGCTTGACGCGGTCTTTTCGCAGCCGCAGACGCACAGCGCAATGCAGACGAGCAACACGGATGCGATAACGGATCTGACCGTTTTCTTCATCATAATTCCCAGCCTCCCTTTTTTGGTTTTCTGCTTTGATTATATCACATTATCGAGCGGCAGTCAATAAACTAAAAACTTGATTAGTATTCATCCTTTGCGCACAAATACGAAAAGCACACGGCAAAGCCCCTCCCGACTAGTCGGGAGGGGCTTTTTTTCGCGCCGCGCAAAAGCGGCCGCCGGGGGAAATGAAAAGCTACTGCAGTTTTTTATACTCCGCTATCCGCAATATCAGCGCGTCTCTGTCTTCGTCATATATCCTTTCTCTTTCGAGCAGGTTATTGACGACAGTTTCAAGCGCTTCAAACGAAATTCCTTTCTCTTTATAAAGTTCAGCAGGATTGTCAATTATCCAGCGTAGAGGATACACTTCCCAATCGCCTGTAACTATCGCGTAAGGCTGCGTAAACGCCTCGGCTATACGCTTTTTATCGCCGGAATAGATGATGTCGATCTCCTCGTCGGTAAGCTCTATACGGTCAAAACCCGCCCTCTTATACAGCTCAACAAATTCCTCTTTCGAAATATTGAATTCATCGATTAAATCGAGCAAGTTGAATGACGTGCCGTATTTATACCTCCAAACAGTCTTGAACATAGTATCAAGCGTTTCGCCGGTCTGTTCAATCACATAATCCCAGAAAGAACCAAAGCTTTCCAGTTTCTCGGTATACTTGTAATTTACCAGCATATAGGGATACACATCCGGCGACATAGCCAGCTCTCCCTCATCTTCGGCAACGTCTGCGGGCGTATCCGGGAAACTAGGCGCCGGAGGATCCGCGGGCGCTTCACTCAACGTTGAGGCCGAAGACTGAATATCCGGCATATATCCCGAAAAACCGTCGGAGGACCATTTGATCATTTTCACCGATCCCGTCTCCCCCGCTTCTTTTCCTCCGGCGAACACGGCGAGACCGACAACGGCAGCGAGCAGTATCACGGCAACGAGCAGTATCAAAATTGACTTTTTCATGTTGCACTCCTTTCTTTAATCAAGCAGATAAAGCAACTACTGCATATTCTTGTATTCTTCGATACGCGCGAGGAGCGCGCTTTTTTCGTCGTCGTTAAGGCAGCAAAGCTTCGAGTTGATATACCTGTCGACCACCGTTTCGAGCGCGTCGACCGGAATACGCTTTTCCTTGTAGGTCAAAGCGGAATTATTGAGCAGCCAGCGAATAGGATATATCTCCCAATCCTCCGCGACGACAGCCCATGGGCTCGCGAACGCCTCGGCTATACGCTTTTTATCGCCGGAATAGATGATGTCGATCTCTTCTTCGGTAAAATGGTCGTATCTGGAGCTCTCCCTGTTGTTCAATTCAACAAACTTCTCCCTCGGGATATTCAGCTCTTCGACAATCTCTATTTTGCTGTACGGCGCTACGTGCCCACACTCGACGCCTCCCCACACGCTCTTCCACAGAGCGTCGAGACTCTCGGCGCCGGTCTGTTCAAGAATATAATCCACCCAATTTTTACTAAATGATGTCAGTTTATCCAACGAATTGTCATACGCCAAGTATTTGTAATCCGACCATCTTACGTTGTCCCCGCCGTGAGCATCCGACGGGTCGGGCGGCGTGGGATCGGTCCGGGGACTGTCCGAGGCGGGCACAGGCGGGTAATTTGTTCCGTAGTCGGTGGAGATGCTGCCGTCTTCGCTCCCGACGCTTCCGCTTCCGGAGGAAGCGATGACGCCGGAGTGTTCGTCTCCGCTGCCGCCCGGGTCAGCGACGCCGCCGCTGCGCCACGCGCCGGTCACGTTCAGCGCGACGAGCGCGCCCGCGACTACCACGACGAACGCCGCGGCCGCCGCCGCCCATTTCATCCACGACTTCGGCGCGAAGACCGCCGTTTTCGTTTTTTTCGCTTCGGCTCCGGACGGATAGACGGCGGCTTCTATAAGATCGGCATCTATCATGCCCATCGCTTTGTTTACGTTATATATACTCATTGTAACCTTCCTTTTTCAAATGCGCGGCGAGGCGCTCGCGCGACCGCTTGAGCATCGTTTTTACCCGACGCCTGCCGACGCCGTATCCGGCGCATATCGCGTCTATGGTATCGTAATACCAGTATCGGCGGATGAAGACGTTACGCTCAAGCTCGCCCTCTGAGCGCAGGAACTCCGATATCTGCGCCGCGAGCTCGACCTTGTCGGCGACGCTCTCGGGATCGCGGTCGGGGATCGCGCCCGCGAATTCCTCCAGCGAGGCGAGCGACTCCGGACGGCGCTTTTGCGCGTTATTGAAGCGCAGGCGGTCGATCGCGGCTTCGCGCGTGAGCTTGCCGAGATACGCCTTCAGATTTTCCGGGCGCTGCGGCGGGATGGAATCCCACGCCGCGAGCAGCGCGTCGTTGAGGCACTCCTCGGCGTCGCCTTCGTCGCCGAGCAGGTTGCGGGCGATATACAGGCAGTAGCTCCGGTATTTCGCCTCCGCCTCGGCGGGCGCCGATTCGTTTCTTTCGAGAAACAAGCCGACTATTTCGGAATCGTTCACGCTGCTCCTCCCTTCTGTGTTGAAAGGTCCTTTCACTTAAATACCCGAAAAATCGGGCGCGGAAAGTTACGGTTATAAAAACTATTTTCATTATAGCATATTTCCCGCCGGCGCACAAATACGAAAAGCGCACGCAAAAGCCGCACACCCGAGGGTGTGCGGCTTCGTTTCAGTTACGCGGCGTAAGCCCTGCCGGAGATTATCCGACGTAGGCGTACTGGAAGTACCAGTAGCCGTAGGGGCTGTGCCATACGCCCTTCAGAGTGGAGCTCTGGAGCCAGAAGTCGGTGTAGTACGCGACCGGAATGTTCGCATAGTCTTCCATCATGATCTTCTCGGCTTCGTGGAGGGCCTTGAAGTGAGCGGCCTGGTCGGCAACCTTGGAATCGTCGATCGCCTTATCGAACGCGGGGTTGTTGTACTTGCCGTCGTTGTTGCCGTTCGTGGAGTACAGCAGCTCGATCATGTTCGAGGCGTCGTTGTAGTCCATGACCCAGCCGTTACGGGCCATCTCGTAGTCGCCGGCGCGGCGCTGGGGAGTGAAGGAGGCCCATTCGACCTTCTCGATCTCCATCGTGATGCCGAGGACGTCCTTGTAGCACTGCTGCAGGTATTCCGCAACCGCTACGTGATAGCCGGAATCGTTGGTGGAATAGGTGATGGTCGGGAAGCCCTTGCCTTCGGGATAACCGGCGGCGGCAATAGCTTCCTTCGCGGCCGCCTTGTTGGCCTCGTAGTCCTTGCTGATGTAGGTGCTGCCGCCGTTGGCCGCAACAGCGTTATCGAAGAAGGAGCCGCTCGCGTCGGAGACGCCGGGGCCTACGAAGTTGTAAGCGGGAGAGTAGGTTCCCTGCATGATCGTGTTGGCGATGTAATCACGGTCGATGGCGAGGTTCAGCGCCTTGCGGACGTTGACGTCTTTGAAGACTTCCTTGTCGCAGTTGAGGTTCAGGTAGTAGGTGCCGAGGATGGTGTCAACGTAGAAGTCGCCGCCGTCTTCCGCCTTCTTCAGACTGGGGATCTCTTCGGTCGGGACGTCCTTGATGAGCAGCGACTCACCGCTGGTGTAAGCGGCGTAAGCAGCAGCGGAATCCTCGATGAGCAGGAAGTTGATGGTGTCGGTCACGATCTTGGAGGTGTCCCAACCGCCCTTGTAGTTGGGGTTCTTGACGCATACGATGCGCTCGCCGGGAGTCCAGGACTTGATCATGTACGGGCCGTTGCAGACGTAGGTCTCGGGCTTTGTCGCCCAGGCGTCGCCGTTGGCTTCGATGGTGGCCTGCTGGACAGGGCTCATCGTGCCGAACGCAACGATCTTGTCAAAGTAAGCGCAGGGATAGGACAGAACGATGGTCAGGGTCTTGCCGTCTTCGCTGGCCTTGACGTTCAGCTTGTCGGCATCGGGATAACCGTCGATCATTCCGACGACCGTTTCGCCGTAGGGCGCCGCGGTTTCGGGATCGCAGATGCGCTTCATGGTGTACTCGAAGTCCTTCGCGGTCAGGTCGGTGCCGTCGCTCCACTTCAGACCGTCACGCATCGTGAAGGTCCAGGTGAGGCCGTCGGGGCTGACGTCGTATTTCTCGGCCTGGCCGGGCTGAACGGCGTTGTTCTCATCGATGATGAGCAGGGTCTCGAACAGCGTGATCAGCATGTTGCCGCCGTCAACGGCGCTGTTCAGAGCCGGGTCCAGAGTCTCGGGGTTGGGTCCGATCTGGACGGTGATCGCCGTGGGCTCGTCGTCGTTGGCTTCGCTTCCGCCGTTTTCGCCGCCGCAGGCGACGAGCGCGAGGGTCATGCAAAGCGCAAGAAGCAGAGCAAGGATTTTCTTTACCTTCATTTTGATTTCTCCTTTTCTTAAATTTGCGCGGTTTTCCGCGTTTTTGATTTATTCATTACGCTCGCGCGTATTGAATACGTTCAGTTCACCTTATCGAGGTGGTGGCACGCCGCCCAGTGCCCGGCGGAAATCTCTTTCAGCTCCGGCGTTTCCGCGGCGCAGCGCTCGTCCGCGTAGGGACAGCGCGTGCGGAAGCGGCATCCGCTGGGCGGATTGACCGGACTCGGAACGTCGCCCTGAAGCACGATGCGCTTGTTGGCGCGCGCCGTGATCGGATCGGCGACCGGGATCGCGGAGATAAGACTGCGGGTGTACGGGTGGGCGCTGCGGGTGATGAGCTCGTAGCTTTCCGCAAGCTCCACGAGCTTGCCGAGGTACATAACGCCGATGCGGTTGGATATATGGCGCACGACGCTCAGATCGTGGGCTATGAAGAGATAGGTAAGCCCCATTTCTCTCTGCAGGTCTTCAAACATATTGACGACCTGCGCCTGTATCGACACGTCGAGCGCGGAGACCGGCTCGTCGCAGACGATGAATTCGGGGTTGACGGCAAGGGCTCTGGCGATACCGACGCGCTGGCGCTGTCCGCCGGAGAACTCGTGCGGATAGCGGTTGGCGTGCTCGCTGTTGAGTCCGACGCGCTCGAGCAGGTAGATTATCCTGTCGCGGCGTTCCTGCTTGGAGGCGGCGAGCTTGTGGATGTCTATCGATTCGCCGACAATGTCCCCTATCGTCATACGCGGGTCGAGACTCGCGTAGGGGTCCTGGAAAACGATCTGCATCCTGCGGCGGTAAGGCAGCATATCGACCGCTATCCTGTTCTGCCTGTCAAAGAGGACGTTGCCGTCGTAGATTATCCTGCCGTCCGTCGGCTCGTAAAGGCGGAGCATCGTGCGGCCGACCGTCGTCTTGCCGCAGCCGGACTCGCCGACCAGGCCGAGCGTTTCGCCCTTGTAGATGAAGAAGGAAACGTCGTCCACCGCCTGCACGAAGCGCTTTTTCCTGCCGAAGCCGCCGGCGGGGAAATACTGCTTGAGGTGCTCGATCTCAACGAGCTTTCTCTGCTCATTCATCGTCGGCGCCTCCCTTCTCGAGGGCTTCCTTCTGGCGAAGCCAGCAGTGGCTGTAATGCGTTTCGCTCAAGTCCGTCCGCGGAGGCATCTCGCGCAGGCAGATCTTCATGCAGCTCGCGCAACGGGGCGCGAACGGGCATCCCGCGGGGGGATTCATAAGATCGACCGGCTGTCCCTCGATCGGGACGAGGCGTTCGACGTCCTCGGCGGTCAGCTTCGGGATCGAATTGATGAGCCCCTTCGTGTATTCGTGGCTCGGCTGATAGAAGATCTCATCCGCGGTGCCGTATTCGACGATGTAGCCCGCGTACATGACCGCTATCTTTTCGCACATACTCGCGACGACGCCGAGGTCGTGGGTTATCATTATGATGCTCATGCCGAGCTTCTCGCGCAGCTCCTGCATCAGCTCGAGGATCTGCGCCTGGATTGTGACGTCGAGCGCGGTCGTGGGTTCGTCCGCGATCAGCAGCTTCGGCTCGCAGGCGAGCGCGATCGCGATCATAACGCGCTGGCGCATTCCGCCGGAAAGCTCGTGCGGATACTGCTTCAGGCGCTTGTCGGGTTCGTTTATGCCGACGAGCTCGAGCAGCTCGCGGGCACGCGCCTTCGCCTCCTCCTTCGTTTTGTCGGTGTGAAGGAGTATGACCTCAACGATCTGGTTGCCGATCGTATATACGGGGTTAAGACTCGTCATCGGGTCCTGGAAGATGATGGAGACCTCGTTGCCGCGCATCTTGCGGAACTCCTTCTCGGTCATCTGATCGACCTGATGTCCGTTGAATTCTATCGTGCCGCCTATGAGCTTGCCGGGGAAGGCGGTCAGTCCCATTATCGAATACGCCGTAACGGATTTGCCGGAGCCGGACTCGCCGACTATTCCGAGCACCTCCCCCTCGTCCATCGAGAAGGAAACGCCGTTCAGCGCTTTGACTTCGCCCGCCGGTGTGAAGAAGGAAAGGCGTTCGTCTTTTATTTCCAAAAGCTTTTTACTCACTTCTCACGCCTCCTCAATTCTTAAGCTTGGGGTCGAAGGCGTCGCGAAGACCGTCGCCGAACAGATTGAAAACGAGTATGGTTATGCTTATCAGTATCGCCGGGAACAGCAGCAGGTGCGGGAACGTGTTCATTCCCTTGACCGCGTCCGTCGCGAGCGAGCCGAGCGAAGGCATGGGCGCCGCGACACCGAGCCCGAGGAAGCTCAGGTAACTCTCGGTAAAGATCGCCGAGGGGATCTGAAGCGTCGTGGTGACTATCAGCGTTCCGATGCAGTTGGTAAGCAGATGCTTGCGTATGATCCTTCCCTTGCCCGCGCCGAGAGCGCGCGCGGCGGTGACGTATTCGGACTCCTTGAGCACCAGCACCTGCGAACGCGTGATCCTCGCCATTCCGACCCAGTACAGCAGGACGAAGACGATGAATATCGCTATGAGGTTCGGGCCTACGCGCTGCATCCAGCGGAAGCCGCCGACGGTAGAAAGACTTTTCAGCGGTTCGCGCAGCACCATCGCGAGAATGATTATAAGCAGGATATCCGGTATCGTGTAAAGGATATCGGTGAAGCGCATCATTATGTTGTCGATCCAGCCACCCGCGAAGCCCGCAACGGCTCCGAAGGTCGAACCGACGAGGAGCACCAGCGCCGCGCAGATGAGTCCGACGGTCAAGCTGATGCGCGTGCCCATCATAAGACGCACCGCGAAGTCGCGCCCGAGCTTATCCGTTCCGAAAATGAACGGGAACTGTTCCTTCCGCTGCAGGTCGGCTTTCAGATTCTTTACCGTGTTCCGGTCCGCGTTGCCGGCGTTGAGCGCCGTCTTTATCGCGGCTTCTTCATCGTGCTTGAAGCATCCGGCGGGCTCGCCTTCGTAAGGCACGCCGTAATCCGTATGCGTTTTGTTGACGGAGAGCAGAGTGCCGTTCGCGGCGGAGATCTCATAGGAACACAGGACGCCGTCTTTTTCGTACTCCACCGACCAGACCAGCATTTTGGTGCCGGGCGAAAGATTTTCCGCGCCCTTCGTCTGCTGCTCGTAGGCGTAAGGCCAGAACGACGGCAGGACGTACGCGAAGAGCATTATCAGCACGATCAGCGCGAAGCTGACCATCGCGATCTTGTTTTTGCGGAGGCGGCGGAAGCCGTCCCTCCAGAAGCTTACGCTGTCGCGCATTACGACGAGACTTTCCTTCTCCTCGTTCGTCGCGGGAGCGAAGTCCGCCGGATCGATATGTAAACTGAACGGTTTGTTGTGCATCATTCCGGTCCGCCCCCTTATTTAAGATTGATACGCGGGTCGATGACTTTATAAAGTATATCGACTATCACGTTAGCGGCGATGACCAGCGTCGCGAGGATTATCGTAGTGCCCATGACCATGGTGTAGTCACGGGTCACGATAGACGAAACGAACTGTCCGCCGAGGCCGGGGACGGTGAAGATTTTTTCCACGACGAAGGAACCGGTCATCAGTCCGGCCAGCATCGGTCCGACGTAAGTAACGACCGGAAGCACCGCGTTGCGCAGCGCGTGCTTGAATATGGTCTTGAAGTTCGACAGTCCCTTCGCCTTCGCGGTGCGGATATAGTCCTGCCCCATAACGTCGAGCAGACTCGATCGCATAAGCCGCGTTATGTACGCCGTCGGGTATATAGCGAGCGCCGTTACCGGCATTACGTAATGCGCGGCGGTGCTCAGGCCGACGGTCGGGAAGATACCGAGCTTGCTCCCCAGGAAATACAACAGCAAAACGCTGCTTATAAAGCTCGGTATCGCTATTCCGCAGGTGGCGAGCACGATTATGATATTATCCGGCGCCTTGCCGCGGTTATACGCGGAAAGACAGCCCAGCGGTATGCCGAGCAGAAGCGCGAGAAGTACGGCGATGCCGGCAAGTCTCGCGGAGACCGGGAATTTCGAGAAGATTATCTCGGAAACCGTTCGCCCGCGCTGGCGCAAGCTCACGCCCATATCGCCCTTCAGAAAGTCGGTCATATAGGTCGCGTATCTTTGCAGGATCGGCTTGTCCAGCCCGTACTTCGCGGCGAGAGCAGCCTGCGCCTCCGCGCTGATCGACTTCTCCGCGACGAAGGGGCCGCCCGGTACCATATTCATAAGGAAGAACGTCAGCGTCGCAACGATAAAGATGCTGAGTATTCCCATCGCTATACGCTTGACTGCGTATTTTAACATTAAAAGCGCCTCCGTGACGAAATCGTTATACGTATGCGCAGGCAACGTCCCGCGGGTAAAGGCCGATAATAACCTTATTCTGCATACTTTAGTTGTTTCATTCTATAACACTTTAATGCTTTTGTCAAGTAAAATATCACCGCCGAAGCGCATTCGGCGGTGATATTTTACATTCGTTTTCCATATTCGGAAATAAACGCGCGGTAAGATACCGCCGGCAGAAAGCCGGCGCGGGTAGTATTTGCAAGAAAGCGCTCCGAAACTACTCGATATCCGTGTTGTTCATCACGCTGAGCGGATCTATCAGTTCGCCGTTTTTGCGTACCTCGAGGTGGAGGTGCGGCTCATCGCCTATCTCAAGGCGCGCCTGCTGCCCTACTCCGCCGATCTGGTCGCCGATGCCTACCGTGTCGCCGACCTTGACGGCGACGCCCTCCTGCACGTTGCAGTAGGATGCGGCGTAGCTGCCGTGCTTTATCTCGATAACCCAGCCGAGCATTTCGTCCTCGCGTACGCCCGTCACCTCACCCGCCGCCATGGCGCGGACGGCTGTGCCGACCGGCGCGGCGATGTCGACTCCGTTATGCGTGCGCCAGTCCTGCATCGTGGGCGAAAAAACGAGCGCGTCCGCGCTGTATTCGCGCATGAGCGTTCCGCCGTTGACCGGCCATATCAGCAGCGTCGGCTCCGGAGTAGTATTCGCGGGCTTGTCATCCTCCTTTTCGGAGCTTGACGGCTCCGGCTCGCTCTCGGACGCGGGCTTCTCGGTCACGCCCTTCTGCGGCTTATCCACCTTCTCGGTCTGGCTCTCGCTCGGCGGCTCCTCGACCGGACGCGTGTAGGTCAGGCTCCTGTCTATCGCGATATATCCGGCGACGAAGACAGCGATAAGGCACGCCGCGAGCACGGCGAAAAACCTTTTGCCTCCCGGCAGCTTGCTCTTCTTCTCGCTCGGAAGCTTCAATTCCTTCATTATAATATCCGTCCTTTCGTAAAAAAAGATGCCTTTGAGCTTATTTTGCTCAAAGGCACCCGTTTTTATGAAAGAATAATTACGCAAAAATATTACTGGCGGTTTTTCATTTCCATCCACTGATCGCGGGTCAGAAGCACCTGGCGAGGCTTGGAGCCCTCGAACGGGCCGACGATGCCGCGCGCCTCCATCTCGTCGACGATACGCGCGGCGCGCGCGTAGCCGAGCTTGAGGCGGCGCTGGAGCAGCGAGGTCGAGATTGTCTGCGTTTCGACCGCGATCTCGATGGCGGCTTCGAGCATTTCGTCCGCTTCGCCGTCGTCGTCGCCGACTCCGCCGGAAGCTCCGCCCTTGTCCTTCTGATTCGCGGAGTAGGCGTCGATGGCTTCGCTGATGCTCTCGTCGTAGTGCGCGGCGGCCTTCTTCTTGGTGAATTCGACGACGCTGCGCACCTCGTCTTCGGAAACGTAGCAGCCCTGAACGCGCTGCGCCTTCGACGCGTCGATCGGCGCGTAGAGCATATCGCCGCGGCCGAGCAGCTTCTCGGCGCCGGCGTGGTCGATTATCGTGCGCGAGTCGACCTGCGAAGTGACCGAAAGCGCGACGCGGGTCGGGATGTTCGCTTTGATAAGTCCGGTGATGACGTCGACGGACGGGCGCTGCGTAGCGATAACGAGGTGCATTCCGGCGGCGCGGGCGAGCTGGGCGAGCTTGCAGATGCTGTCCTCGACCTCCTTCGGGGAGGTCATCATCAGGTTCGCGAGCTCGTCGATGACTATGACGTACTGCGGGAGCGGCTCGGCGTTTTCGTCGTCCTTCACGCGCAGGTTGTAGCTCTTGATGTCGCGGCAGCCGGATTCCGAAAGCAGCTTGTAGCGGCGCATCATTTCGCGCACCGCCCAGTCGAGCGCACCGGCGGCGCGTTTCGGATCGGTGACGACCGGGATCGCCAGATGCGGCAGGCCGTTATACATCGTCAGCTCGACGGCCTTCGGGTCAATCATTATGAACTTGACCTCGTCCGGGCTCGCCTTGTATATTATGCTCATAATTATACAGTTTTCGCAGATGGACTTACCGGAGCCGGTCGCGCCGGCGATAAGCATATGCGGCATGGAGGCGAGGTCGGCGACTATCGGATCGCCCGAAACGCCCTTGCCTATCGCTATCGTCAGGCGACTGTGGCTGTCCGCGAAATCCTTCGTTTCGAGCAGGTCGCGGAGCAGTACGGAACTGCGCGTCTTGTTCGGGACCTCGATGCCGACCGCCGCTTTGTTCGGGATTGGCGCCTCGATGCGGATACTGCTCGCCGCGAGAGAGAGCGCGAGGTCGTCTGAAAGTCCGGTTATGCGGCTGAGCTTGACGCCGGCCTCCGGCTGAAGCTCGTAGCGCGTGACGGACGGACCGCGGCAGACTTCGCTTATCGACGTGGAAACGCCGAAGGAGCGCAGCGTGCGCACGAGCTTATCCGCGTTTTCGCGCATCTCGTTGGAGACGTCCTCGGATACGCCGCCGACGCCCTTTTTCAGCAGCGAGAGCGGCGGGAAGACGTAGCCGTCCTCCTTCGGCTCGGCGGGCTTTTCGGCGGGTTTTTCCGCCGGCTTGTCCGCGGACTTGTCGGCGGGCTTCGGAGTTTCGGTAACGGGTGCGGCCTTCGCTTCGGTCGAAGCGGCGGGCGCCGCCGCCTTGTTGATTATGTCGTCGATGCGGATCTCCGGCTTCGGAGCGGGGTCCGCGACGGTGAGATCCGGCACGGTTATCGGGCCGTCCGGTATCGGAATGTCGATAGCGGAGCGCTTTTTCTTCTCCGGCTTCGGCTGCGGCTCTCTGCCGATCTTGTCGATCGCCTTGACGGGATCGGTCTCCGGCTCTTCTCCGTCCTCCTCGTCGACTCCCATCGTGAAGAGGTTTTTAAGCCAGTTGAAAACGTTGATTATCGTTATGCCCGCGGACATCATGAGCGCGCCGGCGAGCACGAGGAACAGCGCGATAAGGCCGCCGACCTTGCCAAGCGCCTTCGTGAAAACGAAGCCGATGCCGAAGCCGACCGCGTTGACGCTGTCTTCTTTGAACACCTCGACTATATCCCTGCTCCCCGCCTTGAGAATGAAGACGACCGCCGCGAATATGAATATCGCAAGCAGACTGAACCAGAAGCGGAGGGCTATGTATTTCTTCGTCTTCTGCACCGCGAGCAGCACGCCGATATAGATCAGCAGCACCGGCAGGAAGTACATTACCCACGAGAAAAGGGTGTTCATCCCCTTCTGTATCGCGTCGCCGAGAAATCCCTTGTCGGAAACGACGAGCAGCACGAACAGGAGCAGCCCGGCAAGTATCAGCACGGTGCTCCATATTACGTTTTTGCTGCGCTGCTTTTCAGCGGCCGCAGAACGCGCCGCTGCGGCGGTGTTTTTATTTTTCGAGCCTTTCGGCCTTCCTCTCTGCGCCATTTTCACACATCCTGTTCTTTATAATCAGAGTCCGCTCATTCCCGCGACGACTGTGAAGCCGCCGAGCAGGAAGAGGTATATCGAGAATATCCAGAGCTTATCGTTCTTCACCATCCACGAGAGCGCCTTTATCGCGAAAAAGCCGACGGCCGCGGCGGTTACGACTCCGACGATGAGCGGAAAAACTCCCACGCCGAGGCCTTCCGCGAAGGCGTCCTTCGTTTCGCTCACACCGGCGGCGAATATGACCGGTATGCTCAAAATGAACGAATAGTCGACCATATAGCCGCGGTCGACTCCGGAGATCAGCCCCGCGCCGACGGTCGAGCCGCTGCGCGAAACGCCCGGAAGCAGCGCTATCGCCTGCATGAAGCCTATGTAGACCGCGCGCCCCGGCGTCACTTCGGCGAGCGGCTCCGCGGTGCGCTTCGCGGTGTAGCTTGCCAGAAGCAGCAGGATCGCGGTGTATATGAAGCATATCCCTTCGACGACGACGTCCTC
This sequence comes from Clostridia bacterium, assembly GCA_017620395.1. Classification (NCBI taxonomy): domain Bacteria; kingdom Bacillati; phylum Bacillota; class Clostridia; species Clostridia bacterium. The sequence goes on from JAFZQJ010000004.1 coordinate 13,356, forward strand.
GTCCTCACCGAGCGCGGAGATCGTATCCTTTATCGGATAGACGCAGAGCAGCGGCGCGAGCGAAAGGATCATCATCAGCAGCATCCTTCGCGTTTGACCGCAGTTCTTAAAGCTGAACCTGCCGCGGAAAATATCCGCGATCATGCGGAAGAACTCGAAGAACAGCTCCTTCACCCTCGGAAAAAACGCTAAGACGACCGCCGCCAGCGTGCCGAGATGCAGGAAAACTGAGAACGCCGTTCCCGCCCCCTCGATGCCGAAAAAGTGCGCGGCAACCGAGAGATGCCCGGAGCTGCTGACGGGAAGAAACTCCGTCAGCCCCTGTATCACTCCTTGAAAGAACGCCTGAAAAACCGTCATCTTGATTGCTCCGAATATGTACTGCGGCGGAACGCCGCCGTAATATCTATGATATGACCGCCGCGGATTATTCCTCTATCAGCCGGTAAAGCGCCTCCACCGCGTCGGCGAGACCGCCCACCGCGTCGATGAAGCCCTCGCGGACGGCGGCTTCGCCGTCGAGCACGCTGCCCATATCCGTGGCGAGCTCGCCGGTGTTCAGCATCAGCTCGCGCATACGTTCCGGCGAAACCCGGCTGTTGCCGGCGACGAATCGCACGACGCGCTCCTGCATCTTCTGGAAATAATCGAAGGTCTGCGGCGCGCCGAGCACGAGTCCGGTAAGCCGCACGGGATGCACCGTCATCGTCGCCGTCGGCACGATGAAGGAACGCCTCGCGCAGACCGCGAGCGGCACGCCAATCGAATGGCTGCCGCCGAGCACGAGCGAAACGGAGGGCGTCTTCATGCTCGCGACGAGCTCCGCTATCGCGAGCCCCGCCTCTATATCGCCGCCTACCGTGTTCAGCAGAAGCAGCACGCCCTCGACCTCCGGCGACTGCTCCGCCGCGACGAGCCGCGGGATCATATGCTCGTAGCGCGTCGCCTTCTCCGTAGGCGGAAGGGCGTAATGCCCTTCTATCTGCCCGATCACCGTCAGGCAGCAGATCGAGTGCGTCCCCGCCTTCACGGTCACGGCTCCGTCCTCGCCGGACGGATCGCGCGGTCTTTCGTTTTCGTTGTCTTCCGTCATAACAATACCGCCTTTTTATTATTCGGGATTATTATGCGCAGGCGCGAAAACGATATGCCGCCTTATAGTCTTTTATATTTTACTATAATTCTCCGCAAATGTCAAGAAGAGTAAAAACATCTTTACTTTTCGGCAAAAACGTGGTATCATACTCCCGAGCAAGTCGGGCTGCCGCGTCGGCGCTTTGCGCCGATGAGGAAAGTCCGGGCATCGCAGAGCGGGATAGCGGGTAACGCCCGCCGGAGGCGACTCCAGGGAAAGTGCAACAGAGATATACCGCCGGCTACGCCGGTAAGGGTGGAAAGGCGAGGTAAGAGCTCACCCGCCCCCTCGGTAACGCGGGGGCGCTGTAAACCCTATCCGATGCAACACCGAATAAGGCCATACGGCTGCTCGCCGTGCCTTGAAGGGTGGCGTTGAGGCGCGCGGCGACGCGCGTCCCAGATAGATGGCAGTCTTAAAGGACAGAACCCGGCTTACAGGCTTGCTCAACCGTATGCAAAAGCGGCGCACTAACGTGCGCCGCTTTTATTTTATCATTCAGCTTTTCGGGATCACGGATCGACCGTTATTATCAGCTGATAGTCATACTCAAACTCGTCGAACGTCTTCCCCGCCGCGGAAAGAGTATTGACATGCCGCAATACGATCTCCGTCTTTTCCGACGGAACGCTCAAAACGAACCCCTGCACCGTTCCCGAAGCGCCGTCCTTTATATCGTCCGCGCTTATTTCCGGCTCGTATTCGGAACGGCTCTGCAGAGCAACATTATCCGACACACGCCATTCCGTAACGGCGCCGCCGTTCGCGACGGCTATTTCCAGAACGCCGCCTTCGGCTTTTACCGAAAGCCGCCCCTCTCCCGTTTCACCGTGATAGATATTGCCGTAGTTCTCGAGCTCAAAGGTCTTGCCGTTTATAAGCGCGACGCCCTCCTTCGGGTATCCGTCGTCTTCAAGCGGGAACTCCAGCGACGCGCCGGTCGTTTTATCGAAAACCGTGCCCGAACCGCATCCGGAAACAAGCAGACAGATCGCCAACAAAGCCCCGACGATTATCAAAGCTCTTACTTTCATCATACGTATACCTCTTCCTTTCATCATACGTATACCTCTTCGCGCAACGAATCAAAACACGCAACCCCAAAGCGTTTCGGAGTTGTGTGCTTTCGATTTATTCCAGTCCGGCGAGCTTGTCGCTGATGTCGTCCGCGAGGCCGGAAAGGTCGTCGCCGTCGACGTCCGCGGAGGTCGCGTAATCGTCGTCTACGTCGATATCCGGCAGGACGCGCTTCGCGCGCTTGATCTTCGGTTTCGTGAAGAAGCTGATGCGATACTTGCGCTTGCCCTCCTCGCCGTCGGTCGTGCGCTTTATGCCGAGCAGCCACGCCTTGTAGCTGAAGTCGCCGTTTTCCTCCTGCTCATACTCGTAGGGGAAGAACATCGCGAGCAGTCCCGCGACGACGAAAAGCGCCTTGAGGATATTCTTGAAAGTCTTCATAATCGTTTCTCCTTCCGGATATTCAATCTCTCATAGGTATATTATACACCCGTCCGCGGCGATATGCAACAGTTATATGAGATTTTTCCAGAGCGGCGCGGAGTATCTGCCCGCCTCGGTGAACGCGGCGATGCGCGCGCGCAGCTTCGGCAGGTCCTCGCGGTAGGTCACGCCGCAGCAGCTTTCGGACGTGGTCAGCACCTTCACGCGCGCTTTTCCCTCTTTAAGCTGCCGCGAAACGAACTCCGGCAGGAAGTATTCCGCCTTGTCCAGACGGCCGGCGTTTTCCTCAAAGAAGCGCGGGAAGCCCTCCGCGAGCCTGTCGATCGCGTCCGGAGTGAAGCCCCAGCAGTTCATCGACGCCACGGAGTCCTCCGGCAGCGCGGTCCAGCTTTCGCCGTCTTCGGTGTAGCAGACGTCGCCGCCGCGGCGCATTATCTTCGTGCGCTCGGTCACGCCGCGCAGGAAGCCGTCTTCGCCGACTTCGCATATGCCGCGCGCGACCGTGCCGTTTTCGGAGAGCGTGTTCGCGACGCCGTAGCCGACCATGCAGTAGTCTGAAACGCCGTCCGCTTCATGCGTCCGCGAAAGCTGCTCAAAAAGCAGCTTATACGCCTCGGCGCCGTAGTAGTCGTCCGCGTTTATCACGGCGAAGGGCTCGCTGACGACGCCCTTCAGCGACATCACCGCCTGCCCCGTGCCCCACGGCTTCTTGCGCTCCGGCGGTACCTTCACGCCCGCGGGGATAGTATTCGGGTCCTGTATGCAGTAATCGCATCTTATCGAGGACGGGATGCGCGACGAAACGCGCTCCTTGAACTCCTCTTCTATCTTCTCGTTGATAATAAAAACCACTCTGCCGAAGCCGGCTTTTATCGCGTCGTGAACGGAGTATTCGAGGATTATCTCGCCGCCGACGCCGACCGGCTCGAGCTGCTTGAGCCCTCCGAACCTGCTGCCGAGTCCCGCCGCCATTACGACGAGCGCCGGACGTATCACGGTTTCGTTCATTTCGCCGCCTCCGTTTTTCTCGCGCCGGGCTTCCTGCCGGCGATCGGGATGATCTTATACTTGCAGCTGAAATCGCCGCCCGGCTTGAGCGAAAGCACTCCCCTGCGCTTTCTGAAAAGCGTGCCCTCGTCCTCGCATTTGCCGATGCCTATCCACGGCTCGATGCAGACGTAGGGCGCTTCGCCCGGGTAGCGCGTCCAGAACGCAAGGTAGTTGAAGCTGTCGTCCGCTTCGACGCGGACGCCGCTGCCGGAAACGCGGCTGCGCAGCGTGCAGGAGCGCAGGTTTTCGTATATCAGCGCGTCGTTCGAGAACAGCTCGCGGGTGAGCTTTATCACGCCGTCCTCGTCGACTCTGCGGCGGCGCGAGAAGTCGATGAACATATCCTCCGTCGTCGCCGGCACGGTCGGGTCGGGGCATTCGCCCAGCTCGATCTCGTAGTCCTCGAAGCTCTCGTTTATGCGCAGCGGCACGTTGAAGCCGGGGTGTCCGCCGTAGGTGAACCACATCTTGCCGTCGCCGATGTTCTCGACGCGGGAGATGACGGTAAGCTCGCCGTTCTCGACGGTGTAGGTCATGAGGAAGCGGAAGCTGTAGGGGTATATCTCACGCGTTTCCGCGGTGTCTTCTATCTTCAGCGTTATGCTGTTTTCGCTCTGCGCCTGGACGGAGAACTCCATCCGCTTCGCGAAGCCGTGGGACGCCATCGGGTAGTCCTTGCCGTCGATGCGGATGACTCCGTTGCGGCTGCGCGCGACGACCGGGAAAAGTATCGGCGCCTGCTCCTTCCAGTAGCGCTCGTCGCCCTGCCAGAGATACTCCACGCCGTTTTTCATCACGGAGCAGAGCTCCGCGCCCTGCCGCTTGACGCGGACGGTCAGCTTGCCGTCCGTTATCGTGTGCACGGTGCTTTCCTCGGGCACGTTTTTCATAAACAGCCTCTTTTCCGCGGCGGTGAGCTCGCATTTGGATATCAGGTCGGGGCGGCTCTTCGCGGTCAGCACGATGCTCTCCCTGCGGCGCCAGCGGTCGATCTCCTTCTGGTTGCCGGAAAGCAGCACCTCCGGCACGCGCATGCCCTCGTACTCCTCGGGGCGCGTGTACTGCGGGTACTCGAGCAGTCCGTGCTCGAAGCTCTCCTCCATATAGCTTTCGGAGGTCTTCAGCGTGCCGTCGAGCAGACGGGAAACGGCGTCGATAAGCACCGCCGCCGGAAGCTCGCCTCCGCTGAGTATGTAGTCGCCGACGGAGATCTCTTCGTCGACGATCGTGTCGATGATGCGGCGGTCGACGCCTTCGTAATGACCGCAGAGTATCGCGATGTCGCCGCCCTTCGACAGCTCGTGCGCCTTCTTCTGCGTGAAGGGCTTGCCGTGGGGCGACATATAGATCAGCTTCGGGCGCTTCTTCGCCTTCCTGCACACCTCGGTGAAGCAGTCGAAGACCGGCTGCGCCTGCATGATCATGCCGAGCCCGCCTCCGTAGGGGTAATCGTCGGTACGGCGGTGCTTATCCGCGGTGAAATCGCGGATATTGAAGGGCACTATGCTGATTATCTTTTTGCTCTGCGCCCTGCCGATTATGCTGTCGTCGAGCGCGCCCGTCACGAGGTGCGGGAAAAGCGACATAACGTAAAACTTCATATATCAAACAGTCCCTCCAGCGGTCTGATGAGCATTTCCCCGCCCGCGATATCGACCGAAACGACGACCTCGGGGATCGCCGGGAAAAGCAGCTCGCGCTCGCCCTTTATGACGTAGACGTCGCGGCCGCCGGTCTGCAGCACGTCCGAAAGCCTGCCGTAAACCTCGCCGGTGTCGGCGTCCTTCACGGTCAGGCCGATCAGATCGGCCACGAAAAAAACGCCTTCATCAAGCTGATAGGCGTCTTTTTTTATATACGCCGAAGTCCCGACGAGCGTCTGCGCCGTCGGGAGATCCACGTCCTTCAATTTTACGATGAGCTGATTCTTCTGCGGAAACGCCCTTTCGACGGCGTACGGCTTTTTTTCAACGCCTAACCAGAGGGTCTCCGAATCCGCCAGGAACTCCGGTCCGTCGCAGAAAACGTTGAGCTTCAGCTCGCCTTTTATTCCGCGGACGGCCACGAACCTGCCGGCCTCCAAAAACTCATTCATAACGATCTTCCCATCGTCGTTATTGCGGCTCCGCCCGAAGCAGGCGGACGCGGACAAGCGCGGTCAGCGCCGGACCGTCAGTCGACGATCTCGACGGTGACCTTCTTATCCTCGCGGGTAGCGGCGGCGCGAAGCAGCGTGCGGATGGCTTTCGCGATCCTGCCCTGCTTGCCGATGACGCGGCCCATGTCGCCGTCCGCAACGCGCAGATAAAAGACGACGGAGCCGTCCTCGGCGACCTGCTCCTCGACCTTGACCTCGTCGGGTTTCTCAACGAGGCTCTGAGCCAGAGCGATAAGCAAATCCTTCATTATCGTTACCTCCTGTGGAGTAATTGCAATTTTGGGAAAAGCTTACTTACTTGATGATGCCGTTCTTCTTCAGAAGCGCCTTGACGGTATCGGTGGGCTGAGCGCCGTTCTTGAGCCACTTTTCGACCTTCTCGGCGTCGACCTTGACGTCAGAGGGCTCGGTCAGCGGATTGTAGTAACCGATCTCTTCGATGAAGCGGCCGTCTCTGGGATATCTGGAATCCGCGACGACGATTCTGTAGAAGGGCTGTTTCTTCGCGCCCATGCGGCGCAGTCTGATTTTTACTGCCATTGTTGTTTGCCTCCGTATGTTTATTTTTTATAAATTCCAGTCCGGCGGAAGCTGCCCGCCTTTTCTGAACTTACCGAATTTGCCGCCCTTGGTAAACTTTTTCATCAAATCTTTGGTCTGCTCGTACTGCTTGATGAGCCTGTTCACCTGCTGGACGTTGGTGCCGGCGCCGTCGGCGATGCGCTTGCGGCGCGAAGCGTTGAGTATCGAGGGGTTGCTGCGCTCCTGCGGCGTCATCGAGAGGATGATCGCCTCCATGCGCGGGAACGCCTTTTCGTCTATGGAGTTCTCGTCTATGCCCTGCGTGCCGGGGAGCATGCCGATGAGCTTCTTTATCGAGCCCATCTTCTTGACCTGGCGGAACTGCATTAGCATATCGTTGAGGTCGAACTTGTTCTTCTCGAGCCTCGCGAGGAGCTCCTCGCCCTGCTTCTCGTCGAGCTCCGCCTCAGCCTTCTCGATGAAGGAGAGCATATCGCCCATGCCGAGGATGCGGGACGCGGCGCGGTCGGGGTAGAACGGCTCGAGCTCGTCGATCTTCTCGCCGACGCCGGTAAACTTGATCGGCTTGCCGGTTATGTGACGTACGGCGAGCGCGGCGCCTCCGCGGGTGTCGCCGTCGAGCTTGGTGAGGATGACGCCGTCGATCTCAAGCTTCTCGTTGAAGCTCTTGGCGACGTTGACCGCGTCCTGACCGGTCATCGCGTCGATGACGAGCAGGATCTCGTGCGGCTGCGTGCGGCGCTTTATCTCCGCGAGCTCCTCCATCAGCGCCTCGTCGATGTGAAGACGGCCGGCGGTGTCGATGAGCACGAGGTCGTTGCCGTACTGCCTGGCGTGCTTCACGGCGTTCTCGGCGATGCGGGGCGGATCCTTTGAGCCGTCCTCGGAATAAACGGGCAGGCCGTTCTTTTCGCCGAGTACCTTCAGCTGATCTATCGCGGCGGGACGGTAAACGTCGCAGGCGACCATCAGCGGACGCTTGCCCTGCTTCTTGAAATGCATCGCGAGCTTGGCGCAGTGCGTGGTCTTACCGGAGCCCTGAAGGCCGGCGAGAAGCACGACCGTGGGCGGCTTGTTGGAGAAGTTTATCTTCGCCTCGCTCTCGCCCATCAGTGCGATAAGCTCGTCGCGGACGATCTTGATGACCATCTGCACGGGAGTCAGACTCTCCATGACCGCGGCGCCCTTCGCCTTCGCGCTGACGGAGGCGATGAAGTCCTTGACGACGACGTAGCTGACGTCGGCCTCGAGGAGCGCGAGCTTGACCTCGCGCATCGCGGTGTTGATGTCGCTCTCGTTCAGCTTGCCCTTGGAGCCGAGCCGGCGGAAAACGCTGTTCAGTTTTTGGCTCAAGCTTTCAAACGCCATCGTTACACATCCCAGGAACTCATAGAATCGGCGAGCGCGCGTACGCGGCCGGCGAACTCGGCGGGCAGTTCGTCCGCGAGGGACGAAAGCTCCGCGGCGAGCGCTTGGGCGTGGCGGCGCACGGCGTCGTCTCTTTCCGTCAGCTTCAGCTCCGCCTCGGACTTCTCGAGGGCGGCTTCTCCGCGCTTGATAAGGTCGCGGACGCCCTGGCGGGTTATGCCGAGATTCTCGGAAACTTCGGCGAGGGAAAGATCGTCGTAGTAATATTGAAACATACAAGCGCGCTGCTTTTCCGGCAGGAGCCCGCCGTAGAAATCGAGCAGACGCGAGAAATAAACCTTGCGCTCCATATAAAACGCTCCCGTGCGGCGGACCGCGGTTGGTGTAAAGCAAAAAACTTTACAGTGAGATTATAACCGCTCCCCCGCCGTTTGTCAAGAGGTTTTTGCGATTTTTTGGCTCCCCTGTGCAAGGTAGCGGAGCGAGAAACGCGGCAGTGAATGACAGTCCGGTGGACTGTCAGAGCCGCGTTTCTGACCGAGCCCGCAGGCGAGAAAGCTGTCGAGACCTGCGAAGCAGGGCGAGACTGAGGGGTTGTTAGCTTCCTTAAAGCAAACGTGCATAAACGCAGGGCTCCACCTCATCAGTCATCGCCTGCGGCGCTGACAGCTTCCCCTCAAGGGGAAGCCTCACCCGCCGTTTGTCAAGAGGTTTTTGCGATTTTTTCGCAACCGCCCCTCGCGCGCGTAATATAATTATAATAAGGAACAAAACGAAGCGGACGGAGCAAAAGCTCCGTCCGCTTGTGTGTTGTTTTGCGTGAAATTCACGCGGGAATGATTGGAGCGATTACAGAATCGTTACACCATTAATAGTGAGGTGAGAATTGTCAATCGCAGCCTGAGAGGTAAATTGAATATTATTAACAATCTCCTGCATATCGGTGATCTGAACACCGTCTTTCCAGAACGTGCAGTTCTCAAAAATAACTGTGGCACCGGACGCAGCACGGAACGAAACGAAAGTTTGCTTGTTGCCGGTGGTCTGGTTCGCTTCGATGCGGCTATTTCTGACCGTAATAACACTGCCCTGAGCGGGCTCATTGATGACTATAGTCGAGAAGTTATTCCAGCCATCAGCGTTATAAGTCTTGTCGTTCAAACCAATAAGCGTGCTGTTGTTAACGTTGATAGTAACGTTGGCAGACCAAGTCTGGAACGCGCACCAGCCGGTAATTTTGGAGTTCTCAACGTTAAGTTCAGCATTGGGGCAATTGGAAGCTACGTTGACAGTGTAGTAATCCGCATCAAGTTCAGAACTGTTAACGCTAACTTCCGCATTCTCTGAGTTGTAGAGCGAAACGCCTCTTTCCTTATCTCCGGCGTCAACTTTAACGTCGTTCAGCGTTACGGAAGCTCCGGGCGCGGTGTCAATATTAATGACGCGCGTTCCGTTAATGGAAGAGAGGGTATTGCCGTTACCGTCGATAACAACGTCCTGATTGGCGGATACCTGATAGGTATTACCGAGCGCAACGTCGTTCTCGAGCGAGGCGGAACGACCGGCGCTGAGCGCGTCGTTAAACGCAACAGCAGTAGTGACAGGCGCAAAGTTCAGAGTTGCATTAGCGTCATACTGATCACTGAAGCTGTCGTTTTCGATGGTCGCCTGAGTCGCAAGGGCGTTCAGACCGAAAGTAATATCGGGTTTGTGCTCAGGATCGGGGTTGACTTCGTTGCCGAGCGAACTGGGCATGTAGATGATGAGAGCGTAAACGTCGGACGTGGTCTCCTTCTGAAGCACCGCAGCAGTCACAAAATCGCTGCTCGAGATGTTGTTGGTGCCGGCAGCGGCGATCGCCGTGGCACGTCCCGCGTCGGTCGTCGGATAGGGAGCAAAGGTGTCGTTCGCCATCTGCACGGCTCCGAACTTCAGATAATTAGTAAGATCGAGGTCTTCGCCTGCCTTATTCTTACCGATTGTCTTCTCGTCAACCGCAATAGCAAGGCTGTACTTGAAGGCGAGATCTCCGGCGTTTTTGACGCGGACGTACGCGACCTGCGCGGCGCCGGGCTCGAAGGTGAGCGAGTCCGCGAAGACCTTGGTGGTACCGCTTACGGTTTCCCACTTAGCTTCTTCAGTCTCAGTCGCGGGAACGTAGTGCTCGAGCACCATTTCCAAACTGCCGGCGACTATCTTGTTTCTGTCGCTGGTGACGCTGTCGTTATACCACGCGAAGGTGGTGCCGACAAGCATCGTGAAGCACAGAATCACAGACAGAACGGAGCTGATAAACGCACGCTTCGCCGACTTTTGCTTTTTTGTCATAGTGTTTCCTCCTTTTTTGAGATTTTTTACTTTGCAAAGTATATAAAAGGCCTATGACAAGCCTTTTATACTATTCAGGGCTCCCCTGTGCAAGGGGAGCTGTCAGCGCCGTCGAAGGCGGCGATGACTGAGGGGTTGTCGTTAGGACGATTATCAATCGCCCGCACAGTTACGCAATTTGCTCTTTGAGAAACCAACAACCCTTCCGTCATCCTCGGCTTCGCCTCGGATGCCACCTCCCCTTACACAGGGGAGGCCGGGCGATCAGGATCGCCCCTGCGGCGCGTACGCGCCATGCCTTTCCGGCGGTAAAAGGGTGCGAGGTTCGCGCCCTTTTACCGCCGCCCGTCCGTTTGAACGGGCGGCAATAAGCTTAATTAGCTGTGCGTGTTGTCACGCGTGGCTGCGTTAATTACGCAACGTTGTAAGTGATGTCAGCGGGGACGTTATCAGCCTTGAAGTACTGAACAGTACCACCGTTGATGCACTCGAAAGTACCGCCGGTCACGTTGACCTTAACGTCGGCATAGCTGGCAACTCCGTTCGGGTTGACAACATAGAGAGGATTATAACCCTTGATAGTACCGCCGGAAACCTTGACGTCAATGGGGCTGATTCCGTAAGAGGAAACAGCAATACCGGCGCCTTCGGTAGTGGTTCCGTTGTTGTTGGCCTGAGCGCTGGACGGAGTGGCAGTACCAGTAATTTCGCCGCCTTCAACGTTCAGCTTACCGGCACGGACTTCGATACCGGTGCTGCCCTTAACGACGGCGCCAGCCTTGATATTGACGGTAGAATTACCGTTCAGAGCGATACCGATATCGTTATCGGTATTCTTAGAACCGTCTATCGTGCCGTAAACGTTAACGACGGAGGAACCGCCCTTAATGTTACCGCTGACAAACAGATTACTGTTCAAAGTGCCGTAGATATCGACGGTAGCGTCGCAGGTGTCACCGGCAGACTGATACTCGGGGAATATGGTAACCGCATATCCGTTAGGAGCATTGATGACAACGTCCTGAGCGATGGTTATATGGGGCCGAGCGTTGCTGTCGGGCCAAATCTGGATTCCCTGCTCACCTTCAGCGACTTCTATGGTACCATTCTTGATGGTGACGTCGCCGTCCCAAGCATTGACCTGGGTGGTAAGAGTATAACCGTTAAGGTCGATCTCTTTGTCGGATCTGAGAACGAGAGACTCAACGATGTTATCCTTAAGAACAACGCTGGTTACTGCCGGATCGAGAAGAGCGGTCTGGAGTTCGGCACCGCTGCTGACGAAGGCGGCGTTGGCATCGTACTGATCGTCAAAGCTGTCTTTTTCGAAGGTGTACTGGGTAGCAAGGAGCTGAACAGAGAAGCTGGAGCCGATGCTCATATCCTGATACTCGTTGCCAGCAGTCTCCTGCATATGGAGAGCGATGGTAATGGTTTCGGAACTCTTCAGTCCGTTGCCTTCCTTGCCTTCGGGAACGAGAGCGCCGCTGGCGGTAGTAGCCATTCCGGCAAGAGCCTGATCAAGCGTACCGAGCTTCTTGGAAGCGTCAATCGCCTCAAAAGCAGCACGGTCAGCTATCTGCTGCGCGGGATCGATGTAATAAACGTCGATGACCTTCGCGAGATCGGAAACGGTACCGTTGGCAACGATCTGAACCTTGTACTTAAGAGCGAGATTGCCCTTGTTCGCGATTCTGATGTGACGAACCTCGGTGTAGCCGGGCTCCCAAAGGTCATAGTCAAAAATCGCATCCTGAGAAGCGTCCTTCCAAGTAGCAGCGGCGGGATCGTCCTTGCCGTTCGCCCACTCGAAAGCGACATCCAGCTTGCCAGACTTGATGATGTTGTTGGCGCTGGTCACGCTGTCGGTAAACCACGCGAACGTAGTTCCGGCCAGCATGGTGAAGCACATCGCAAGGATAAGCAGGCTGCTTATCAGCGCGCGCTTCGTTGACTTTTGCTTTGTCATGATGTTTTCCTCCTAAGATTTTTTTATTTTGCAAAATATATAAAAGAGCCATGACACTCTTTTATACGCTTGTTAAGCCTTCCCCTTGAGGGTAGCGAAGCGGAGGTTGCGGTAGTGAATGACAGCCCGGTGGGCGGTCAGAGCCGCGACCTGCCCGAGCCCGCAGGCGAGACAGGTGGCGCGAAGCGCCGAATGAGGTGTGTCGTAGGGACGAGCATCGCTCGTCCGGCGGCTTCCCACGCGCGGGGAAACCGTTTCCGCGGCGTGTAAACACCGTCCGTTTCCGGAATTCGCCATATACGCGCGGAGCGGATTAACAAAAACCGTTTACCCGCGTGAGGCGGTAAACGCAACAACATAATCAGTATTATGTTGTTAAATTCCGGCGCGCCG
>JAFZQJ010000005.1 GCA_017620395.1 Clostridia bacterium
AGCTTGAGGCGTACGTGCATACGCCGAGAAGGATGAGAATCTAACAGCGGTGATATTCGGCGCTTTTTACGTGTGCGTGTGGCGGCGCCAACGCCTCCCCTGTGCAAGGGGAGGTGGCAGGCGCGACCGCAGGGAGCGACTGACGGAGGGGTTGTGCAATCAAGCGCTCGCTTTGAGGAAGCTGACAACCCCTCAGTCTCGCCCTGCTTCGCAGGTCTCGACAGCTCCCCTTGCACAGGGGAGGCGTTGGCGCCGCCAAACGCACACGTAAAAAGCGCCGAAAATCACCGCTTTTATATTCTCATCCTTCTCGGCTTATGCACGTACGCCTCAAGCTGCTCTATCGGCCTTGCGGACGCGCCGGAGGTGCCGACGGGCGCGGGGAAAACCCCCGCGTTGCCGATACGCGGCGTGCGCGGAGCCGACGGAGCCGTTTCCGTCTTCGCGGGCGCGGAAGGGGCGGCGGGCGCGGATGAAGGCGAAGCCGCTCCGCTTCCGCCTGCGCCTACGCCCTTCGCGGCGGCCTGCGCGGCGCGGAGCGCGGCGTTCGCCTCGGAGACGGCGGCGTTGCGGCGCTTGATCTCGAGGTTCGCCTGCTCGACCGCGCGGTCGTTCTCCTCCTGCCAGAGCTTATAACCCGCCTCGACGCCGTCAAGCCAGCGTTCGTAGGCGGTTTTTTCATCCCCCTTCAGGGCGTTGAGCTCGGCGAGGCGGGCGTCGTAGGCGAGCTCCCACAGCTCCGGTATCTTATCCGCGAGCTTGGAGTCGTAGTAGCTTTTCGCCTGCTGCGCGGCGGCGTAGGCGTAGCTGCTGGGCATGCCTCCGACTCCGGAGGCGGCGTCGCCGTAAGCGTCGAGCGCGGCGTTTCTCCCTTCGCCCGTGAACTGCCTCGCATACGCGAGGTAGAGCGGGTCGGAGGCGTAGTCGTAACCGTCGCGCACCTCGTCAAGCCGCTGCTGAGCCGCAGCGACACGCCCCGCGTAGGCGTTCTGATACGGCGCGTAGTATTTGTCGATCCATTCATCTATTGTCATGATTTCGTTTCGCTCCTCGTTTCTTCATTATTGGTTTTCACCGGAACCGGCGCGGCGCGTCAGTTCCAGCTTCCTCCGTCCAGCGTCAGCCCGCCGGCAACGGCTGTGCGGTCGGTGTCGATCTCGATGACGTTGTCGCTGTCCAGCGTCGTCAGCGTGTATTCGAGCTGCTCCTGCAGCGCGCGGACGTAGTTGGCGACCGCGCGGACGGCTCGTTCGGTATCCATGCCGTCAAGGCTTCCGAGCTTCTGAGTGAATATCATCGCGCCGCCCCCTATTCGAGATACTCGCGGATGATGCCTTTGATAAGGCACTTTCCGCTGCCGGAAAGGCTCACCTTCAGCGAGCCGCCGGTGAAGAACGGGAGCGGCAGCTCGTAGCGGCAGTCCTCGTCCGCACGGCGCAGGTAGACCGACTCGCGGCCGCCGCCGTTGTCGGCGGTGACCTTGACGGAGGCGCCCTCCGCGAGCCATATCTTCAGCAACACGCGCAGGTAGCGGCGCGTTCCCGCGTCCTCGACGAAGGGGACGAGCGACGCGCTCCAGCCGCCGACGACGTCGTCGCCGCCGAGCTCGTAAAGCTTGCCTTCGCCGGTCAGGTACCATACCGATCCCTCGAACGCCGCGAGCGCGAAGACGTCCTTCTCGCCGTCGCAGAGCCAGATCCCGCGCCGCAGGTCGTAGGTGAAAAGCCTGCGCGCGCCGCCCTCCGTCGCGGCGACGTAATACGTGCCGCCCAGGGAAACGCCGACCGCGTCCGCGCCGAGGCGGCCGGTCTTCTGCGAGAGGTACTCCGGCTCGCCGCCGTTGTAGGCGTAGACCCCGTCGGCTCCGTTGTAGACGACGTTATCGTTGACGACGAGCGCGCTGCCGCCGCTGCCGGCTTCGCAGCCGGTCACGCGGGAGACGGTCAGACGGAAGTTCGACGGCTTCGAGCCGTAGAGCTTGTGGATGCAGTTCTCCTTCAGAAACGCGACGTAGGACGGGCAGGAGGCGATCCCCGTGAAGGGACCGTCGGTGCCGACGTCGGCGAAGTAGCTCGCCTGCGCGTGGGAGGTGTCGTAGGCGGTGAAGTTCGTCGGGTCGCCGAGCCAGGAGGCGTAAACGCGGTTGCCCGCCGCGCCCCAGAGGCGGTTGTCGTGCTCGCAGACGAAGTCGAGGTCGGGCAGCAGGCGGCTGACCGTCACCTCGCCCGAGGCGGACGACTGCGGCGTGAACGCGGCTCCGCTGAAGGTCAGCGTGCCGCCGTCGACCTCGCTCACTATCGCGGAAACGCGGTTGCATTCCGCCAGCCCCGAGCCGGAAAGCACGACTCCGTCGTTGACCTTGAAACCGAACCCGACTCCGTCCGTTCGCGTGAGCGCGCCGTCGGTCAGGACGAAGCCCGTGAAGGTCTCGACGCGTTCGAGCGAGCCGCTTTCGCCCGCCGACGGGCGGTAGTATTTCTTATCCGGGAAAACGCAGAGCGCTCCGGAGATGAACGCGAACTGCTTTTTCGTTTCCGTCAGGCCGGTCATCACGCGAGTGGCGACGCTGCCGTCGAACTCCCATAGGTCGGTATCGGCGGCGACGTAGAGCTTCCCGTTCGCCGCGGTCATGCCGTGCGGAACGCCGAAGGTGTGCGCGATGCGGTCGGAGTAGCGCGGGCTGAGGTACGGCGCCCGCTCGGCGGTGAGTCCGGCGCAGTCGGTCAGCTCGCCCTCTTTCGCGAGGTCTGTGCGGTTCAGACCGCCGAAGTACGCGGTCTGCCGCGTCTTTTTATTTTCTCTGTAAGGGAGCTTCGGGAGCATATCACAACCTCACGTTTCTGAAGCCCCCGGAGTCGAGGGCGTAGTTTTTCGCCGACTGCCGCTTGAAAGCGTCGAGCAGCTTCTCGAAGGCGGCCGCCGAGTTGAAGTAGCGCGCCGTCTCGCCGGAGGCGAGGTCGAGCTGCGCGGCGCACCAGAGGACGTAGAGCTCGCCGTAGGGCGCGGCGGCGGAAAGCTCCGCGTCCGCGTCCTCAGGCCAGGTCAGCGCACGGGGCTGAGCGCCCAGCACTTCGGCGCGGAGGCGCCCGTCGAGCGCGATGATCCACGCTGCCTTCGTCTCAGCGGAGGCGGCGTTCGGCCGCAGCCCGTCGACCGCGGCGATGGTAGTGTTTATGGTCATGGGTGTTTCTCCTTTATATCTGCCGCCGAAGGCGGCAATATCACTGCGCCGCAGGCGCAATATCACTGACGCGAAGCGTCAATATCACTATGGCGAAGCCATAATATCACTGCCGCCGCAGGCGGCGCACCGGCTCCCCTGTGCAAGGGGAGCTGTCATTTTTGCGGAGCAAAAATGACTGAGGGGTTGTCGCCGCCGCAGGCGGCGCATCCTGTCATTCCGAGGAGGAGGCAGCGCCTCCGACGAGGAATCCCCTTCCTTATGCAGACGGCTGCGAAAGGTGTGGGATCCCTCGGGCTTCGCCCTCGGGATGACAGCGGTGACGCGTCGGCGTCATCTCGTCAGCAGCAGCACTATCAGGCTTACCACTCCGGCGATCACCGCGCCGGCGATGATGCGTGTTATCTGCAGCAGACTGTCAAGCCGCGTTTCTATGCGGGCGAAGCGCACGTTGCCGTCGGCGAGGCGGCGGTCGATCTCGGCGCGGTGCCGTCTGCATTCGGCATGCGTTACGTATTCGTTCATTAAAATCCGTCTTTCTTTGTGGGATTATTCAGCACGCCGAAGCTCACGAACGCCTGCAAAACGCCCGCGACGGCGGCGTTGACCGCCTCCGACTGCGCGACGGAAACGGCGCCCGCCGCGACGAGCAGCGAAAGCGCCTGCGCCGCGAGCGACGACCAGAAGACCCACGATTTCAGTCTGTTCCTCATTTCGCGCCTCCCGCCGCGCCGACCTGCGCGGCGTCCACCCAGCCCCAGACGTTGCTGGAGGTGCCGATGAGATGGTAGGGGTGCGGACGCCCCTCCGCGATCTTCGTCAGACGCGCCTTGCCGGGCGTGCGGGTGCCTCCGGTGGGCTTGACCGCGTCGGAGGAGACGAAGTGAGCGCCGCCGCTGAACTCCACGAGGTCGCCGACGGCGAAGCGCGGACGCTCCGGCGTTTCCTCTTTCGCGGCCGCGGCGTTCGCGGGCTTGCCGAAGACGGCGCAGACCGCGCCGCATATCGCGGAGGCGATGTGCTCGGGATCCCAGCGCGAGAGGTCGGACGGGTTATCGCAGAAGAGCGATTCGACGATGACCGTGTTGCGCTTCCCGTTGCCGCGGATGACGCCGTAGTAGTCGGCGTTGTGAGCGCCGTTCCACTTGACCGAGGGCTTGCCGCCGTTGCGGCGGCGCGTGCCGATCGAGTCGGAGACGGCGTCGAGAATGAGCTGGGCGGCCTGCGCGGCCTTCGGCGCGGCGGAGTCCGCGAAGACGGACTTGATGACGCTCGTGCCGTTCGCGCCCTTTCCGTAGGCGTTGTGATGTATCGAAAGCATCAGGTCGCAGTTGTTATTCGCGCCGCATCTGCCGCGGTCGACGACGCCGGAAGCGTCGTTGCCGATCGAAACGACGGAATGCCCCGCCGCGGTGAGCAGCTGCGCGAGCCGCTTCGACACGGCCTGATTGAGTTCGTTTTCGGTGCGTCCGTCGGCGCATCTCGCGCCGCGGTCGCCGACCGCGTTGTGTCCGCAGTCGATTACGATTTTTGACATGTGTTTTCTCCTTATATCTGCCGCCGCAGGCGGCAATACCACTGCGCCGTTTTATACTCCGGTCACGCCTATGACGGTGACGCCGGATTTGAGCTTCTGCGGCGTAAGGCCGATCGCGGAGGCGAGGTCGCTCCAGCTCAGCCAGATGCCGAAGCCGCCCGCGGAGCCGTTCAGGTAGTACCCGGTCTGCGGCAGTTCGACCGCCAGCACCTCAGGGCCTTCCAGCGACTCCGCCGAGTTCGTGAATACCGGGTCGGCGTTCTGCGGATATATCCCGCCGTAGACCACGTCTCCGTTGCGGTCGACCGACTGATACCCGGCGAGTATCTGATCCCCGCCCGCCGTAATGCCGGAAAGGTCGGGCCCTCCTCCGGAGCCGCCGGACGTTCTCCACGGGATCAAAGAATAAGCGCTCATTTTATCACTCCGATCTTTATAGGCAGGTTGACGGACGGTTTATCTCCGTACGCCTTCGCGGCGACGCCTCCGGAAACGCAGGTGAAGCGCAGACACGCGTCGCACGCCTCCCCGTACTGCTCGTCCGTCGCGGTCTCCGCCGCGCCGACGACGACGTGCGAATACGCCGTCACGGCGGCGCAGGAAACGGTCTGTGTGAAGGGCGCGTGCGACCCGCTCCAGCCGGAGGCGAGAAGCGTTCCGGAGTATTCTCCGAAACGCTCCGCCCGCACCGCCTCAAAAAGCGAATCCAGCGCGGTCGCGACGGTGATCTCGTCGCCTTCCTCGTCGTAGGTTACGTCGGAGGCGTCCACCTCCTGCACGTCGGGCAGGTCGGTTATCTCCGACTTCGTGTGCGTGTGCGACGCGGCGGCCTTGCCGGAGAGCGCGGAAACGAGCCCCGTTACGTCGCTCTGCGCGTGCGCGTGCGCGAAATCGGTTACCTCCGACTTCGTGTGCGTGTGCGACGCGGCGGCCTTGCCTTCGATCGCGGAGGCGAGCTGCTCGGCGACGGAGC
>JAFZQJ010000006.1 GCA_017620395.1 Clostridia bacterium
CGTGCCGGTGAAGAGATTGACGTCCTGCAGAACGATGCCGAGCGAGCGGCGCAGGTCGGCCTTCTTGATCTTGTTTATGTTGATGCCGTCGTAGCGGATCTTGCCGTCCTCGATGTCGTAGAAGCGGTTGATGAGGTTGGTTATCGTCGTCTTGCCCGCGCCGGTGGCGCCGACAAAGGCGACCTTCTGCCCGGGATTCGCGTAGACGGAAACGTCGTAGAGCACCTGCTTGCCCTCGACGTAGGAGAAGTCCACGTCGAGCAGCTGCACGTCGCCGCGCAGCGGGGTGTAGGTGAGCGTTCCGTCGCCGTGGGGGTGCTTCCACGCCCACTTGCCGGTGTGCTCAGCGGTTTCGGTGACGGAGCCGTCGGGATTTTCGACGGCGTTGACGAGCGTGACGTAGCCGTTGTCCTCCTCCGGCTCCGCGTCCATCAGGTCGAAGACTCTGCCAGCGCCGGCGAGTCCCATCGCGATGGAGCTGAACTGCTGCGTGACCTGGTTGAGGTTGCCGGTGAACTGCTTGGTCATGTTGAGGTATGAAACGATTATGCCTATCGAGAAGGGCAGACCGGAAATGCTGATATTACTCATGCCGGAGAGCAGGAAGAGCCCGCCGACCGCGGCGCATATGACGTAAAGCACGTTGCCGATGTTCATGATGACGGGGCCCATGCTGTTGGCGTACCCGTGGGCGCGGTAGGCGTCGTGATAGAGCTCTTCGTTCAACGCGTCAAAGTCGGCGTTTGTTCTGTCCTCGTGGCAGAAGACCTTGACGACCTTCTGGCCGTTCATCATCTCCTGCACGTAGCCCTCGACCTTGCCGACGGACTTCTGCTGCCGCACGAAGTACTTGGCGCTGCCGCCGCCGATCTTCTTGGAAACGAAGAGCATCGCGGCGACTCCGAGCAGAACGATGAGCGTCATATAGACGCTGTACCACAGCATGATGAATAGCACGGTGATCACTATTATGCCGGAGCGCAGTATGTTCGGCAGCGACTGCGAAACGAGCTGGCGCAGCGTGTCGATGTCGTTGGTGTAATAGCTCATTATGTCGCCGGTCTTCTTGCGGTCGAAGAAGCGGATGGGCAGCGACTGCATATCGTCGAACATGGCGCAGCGCATCTTGTTGAGGAAGCCCTGCGTCATTATCGCGGCGACCTGGCTCTGCACCGTCATCAGCACGAGCGAAACGACGTAAAGCCCGATGAGAAGGAAGACGAGGGGCAGTATCTGCGTTTTCGCGACCTCCCAGGTCAGACCGTCCTTCAGCGCCTTAACGAGTATGTCGAGCACGCGCTGCTGGAATGTGGCGGGTATCGCGGTGACGAAGGCGGAGAGCAGCACGCATACGACCGTCAGCGTCGCGTAGCCGGGGTACGCCTTGAAGAGCGCCTTGACTATCCTGCCGAAAAGCCCCTTCTGAACGGGCTGGCGCGGTCCCTGCGGACCTCTCGCGCCTCTCGGCGCGGGCATACGGGAGTTACTCATCGAGATCACCCCCGTTCGTCTGCTGCTGATAGATCTCGCGGTAGATGTCGCTCTTTTCGAGCAGCTCGTCGTGAGTGCCGACGGCGGTTATCGTGCCGCCGTCCATGATGATTATCATATCCGCGTCCATGACGGAGGCGACGCGCTGGGCGATTATTATCTTGGTAGTTTCGGGTATGTAGCTCTTGAAGCCGGCGCGTATGAGCGCGTCGGTGCGGGTATCGACGGCGCTGGTGGAGTCGTCGAGGATGAGTATCTTCGGCTTTTTCAGCAGGGCGCGGGCGAT
The DNA here is from genome assembly GCA_017620395.1 of Clostridia bacterium. Taxonomy (NCBI): domain Bacteria; kingdom Bacillati; phylum Bacillota; class Clostridia; species Clostridia bacterium. Next base: position 1,778 of record JAFZQJ010000006.1, read on the forward strand.
GCAAAGGCGCTGCTTCTGACCGCCGGAAACGTTCGTGCCGCCCTGCTCGATGTAGGTGTCGTAGCCGTCGGGGAAGGAGGTGATGAAGTCGTCCGCCTGCGCGAGCTTGCACGCGGCGACGAGCTCCTCGTCGGTGGCGTTTTCGTTGCCCCAGCGGAGATTATCCTTTATCGTGCCGGTGAAGAGCAGATTCTTCTGCAGCACCATCGCGACGGAGTTGCGCAGCGCGTCGAGGTCGTATTCGCGCACGTCCCTGCCGCCGACCTTGACGCAGCCCTCGCTGACGTCGTAGAGGCGGGGGATGAGCTGCACGAGCGTGGACTTGCCGACGCCGGTGCCGCCGATGATGCCGACGGTCATGCCGGATTCGATCTTCAGATCGATGTCGTCGAGCGCGTAGAGCTTCGCGGTTTCGGAATACTTGAAGCGCACGTCGCTGAACTCTATCGAGCCGTCCGGAACGTCATAGACGGGGTTCTCGGGATTGGTCACGGTGCGTTCCTCGTCGAGCACCTCGCTGATGCGGCGCGCGCTCTCGGCGGACATCGTGAGTATGACGTAGATCATCGAGAGCATCTGGAGCTGTATCAGTATCTGCATGCCGTAGGTCAGCATCGCGGTCATTTCGCCGACGTTGATGTAGCTGCCGGAGAACTTCAGCACGAGGTAGGAGCCGACGAGCAGCACGAAGATCATATTGAAATAGATGCATACCTGCATCAGCGGTGAGTTGATCGCGACTATGCGTTCGGCGCGGGTGAAGTCGCCGCGGATATCCTCGGCGGCGGCGTTGAACTTCCGCTTCTCGAAGTCCTCGCGGGCGAAGCCCTTGACGACGCGCATCGCGGAGACGTTCTCCTCGACGGATTCGTTCAGCCGGTCATACTTGCGGAAGACGCGGCGGAAGGCGGGCATCGCCTTCTTGGCGATCATGATGAGCCCGAAGACGAGGAAGGGGATTATCAGCACGAGCGACGCGGCGAGCCAGCCGCCCATGATGAACGCCATGATAATTGAGAATACAAGCATCATCGGCGCGCGGACGGCGATGCGGATTATCATCATGAACGCCATCTGCACGTTGTTGACGTCGGTCGTCATACGCGTGACGAGGGAGGAGGTGGAGAACCTGTCGATATTCGCGAATGAGAAGCCCTGAATGCGATGGAAAAGATCGTGCCGCAGGTTTTTCGAGAAGCCGGCGGACGCCTTCGCGCAGGTGAGTCCCGCAAGGCCGCCGCAGGCGAGCGAAGCGATCGCCATGACGAGCAGTATCGCGCCCGTCCTGATGACGAAGCCCATTTCGACGCCGTTCTGTATGTTGTTGACGAGCCGCGCCGTGACGAAGGGGATAATGCATTCGATTATCGCTTCGAGCACGATGAAAACGAGCGTCAGTATCGTCGGGCGCTTGTATTCGCGGATGCTTTTGGAGAGTTTTCGGAGCATCTTTCTGTCCTTTCTGTTTTTTTGCAAACGTATTACCTCATTTTTACACATCCTATATTATAGGTATATTATTTTTTAATGTCAATGAAATTTTTGTAAAAAAACGCGCCGCCCTCGCGGGCGGCGGTTGATTCCGGTTGACTCCTCGTGAAAAACAATTATAATAGAAAGTGACGGAAAAATAAGGATTTTCCGCCGCCCGTTCGTATAAGGAGTGAAAGGGCGAAGACGATTCCGATCAGAAGGAGGGCTGCAAATGGACGACTGCGCCGCCAAATACCGACGTTACCTCGAAGGCGACAGAGACGCCGCAGCCGGGATAATGGAGGAATTGTTTTTCGGCCTCGTATTCTTCGTCGACCGTTACGTTGCCGATATCCACACCGCGGAGGATATCGCGCTCGATGTTATGAGCGACCTCTTCGTTTATAAGAAGTTCAACTTCAAAGCCAGCCTGAAGACCTACGTTTATATGCTCGGCAAGAGCCGCGCCCTCGACTGCATAAGGCGCCGCAGGAGGGTAACGTTCACGGAGCTTTCCGAGGCGGATAACGCGGCGGAGCAGGCGGAGCTCGAGGAGAAAGTGCTCGCCGACGAGCGCAAGCGCGAGCTTAACGCCGCGCTCGGCAAGCTTCCGGAGGAAATGCGCGTCGCCGTACACCTCGTCTACTTTGAGGATATGACCTACGAAGAGACCGCGAAGGTGATGAAGAAGAGCAAAAAACAGGTCGATAATCTTATTTATCGCGCCAAAAAGGAGCTTCGTTCTCTCTTGGAAAAGGAGGGTAAAATACTATGAAAGATATTTCTGAATATACAAGCGAGCTTTATAAAAGGATCGACGAAAAAAACGAAGCACTGGAAAAGCGTCCGTTATTCAAACTGCGCGGGAAGGATAACGATTCTTCCGAAAAGGAGGTAAGGGTTATGTCTGTGAGAAGAAAGAGCCTGATAATCGTTACGATAGTGCTTATAGGAGCGATAGTATTGGGCGCAACGCTCGTTGTAAGCGGCAGGATGAGTATTAAGGATCCGAATTCGGAGAGAGCGTCGGACCCCGACAAAGAGTGGATCGGCAATAATGAGGCGCCGAATAATTACGATTTCGTTAAAGAAAACGTGCAGGACGTAACGTATAGGATCGACGGAAAGGATATGGTTTTCACTTATGTCAAGTCGACTTGCAGCGAGTTTGATAAGGAGTTTTGCCTTGAAGAGAATATGGAACCGCTCGTGACGGACTATTATGACAGCGCTGAGGGGTACACAGTAGTGAAATACGAGGGTTCCGAGAGGATAAGCGGATTTTATACAAACGATTATTCTCCCGTAAGAGGCGACGAAAACACCGAATTCGTGGGCGGCGGAGCGATCAAGGAAAGGGCGTTGGAAATAATAACCGGCAGCGATACGGATATGCAGGGATTGGAAAACGCAAAAGTCGCATGGGACGATCAAGGCACGAATTATTCCGTAACTCTGACTTGTAAAAGCGGAAGAGTCCATATGTATATGGCTACCAACGGCGCGTTGCAAAGTTTTTCTTTAAGTAGGAGTTCGACCGCGTCCGACGAACGCAAAGAAGCGGCACGCGAAAAACTGAGAGACAGGATTGAAGAGCTCGAAAAAGAAAACCCGCAATTGAAGTATAATTTTGAGGAAGAAGAATTCTTCATGCTGGGCGATGAAAACTATGCTATGTTCACTGTGACGTGTTATGAAAAAGAAAATGAAAGCGCATCTTATGCGATACACTCGGATGTAATCAGTTATTTCTGTATTGTCTGACGAGTGGTTATAATCAAAGAATAGGCACTAAAAAGGAGGAGACAAAAATGAAAAGGATAATATCACATATGCAGAATACAGACAGATATAGAGTGTTTTGGTGCAGATTAAAAGCCGCCTTCGCGTGAAGGCGGCTTTTGCTTATGCTTTTAGTTTTACAGCGTCGCTATCAACGCACTTACGTCTTCTTCGCTCGTCGCCCAGCTTGTGACGAGGCGGAGGGCGGTGTGCTCCGCGTCGGTGCGCTCCCAGACCTCGCAGGCGACCTTTTCGCGGAAGGCGGTTGCCGCGGCGTTCTCCATAACGACGAATATCTGATTCGTCGGCGAGTCGATGAGGAACTCATAGCCCTTTTCGCGCAGCGCCGCCTTTATCCGCGCCGCCGCGTCTATCGCGTTCCGCGCTATTTTGAAATAGAGCCCGTCGGTGAAGAGCGCGTCGAACTGCAGGCCGAGCAGCCAGCCCTTCGCGAGCATCGCGCCCCTGCGCTTATAGAGCGTTACGAAGTGAGCCGGAGCGCACTCCTTTTTGAAAACGACGGCTTCGCCGAAGAGCGCGCCGACCTTCGTTCCGCCGATATAGAAGACGTCGCAGAGGCGGGATATATCCGCGCCCGTGACGCCTCCGGCGGCGAGCCCGTAGCCGAGCCGCGCTCCGTCAAGGAAGAGCTTCATCCCGTATTCGTTGCAGACGGCGCGGAGGGCTTTCAGCTCGTCGAGCGTGTAGAGCGTGCCGTATTCCGTCGGGTGCGAGATATAGACCATTCCCGGGAACACCATATGCTCGTGCGCCTCGTCGGCGTAGAAGCCGGCGCAGAGCTTTTTGACGTCTTCGGCGCGGAGCTTGCCGTCGTGATGCGGCAGGGCGAGTATCTTGCGCCCGCAGGCCTCGACCGCGCCGGATTCGTGCACGTTGATGTGGCCGGACGCGGCGGCGACGACTCCCTGATACTGCGCGAGGACGGAGTCGATGACGATGGCGTTCGTCTGCGTTCCGCCGACGAGGAAGTAGACTTCGGCGTCGGGGCAGGAGAAGGCGGCGCGGATCTTATCCTTCGCGGCGGCGCAGAGCGCGTCCTCGCCGTAGCCGGTCATTTTCACGAAGTTGTTTTCGCCGAGGCGGCGCAGTATCTCGGGATGCGCTCCCTCGCAGTAGTCGTTGACGAATGAAAGCATGGGTTTCTCCTTTCGCGTCATATCGCGGTTTCGGCCTCCGCCTCCGCTTCACGCGGAGCCGCGTCGAGCAGGCGGTTTTTCAGTCCGGCGTGTTTATAGTAGATCAGCGTCGCGGTGCTGCATACGAGCCAGCCGGCGGGGTAGCCGAGGATTATCGGCAGTTCGGTGTATGAAATATAAGTCGAGAAAATGAAAAGATATACCTGCCGGAACAGCACGAAGGACGACAGCATTATTATCATCGGCACGCGGCTGTTGCCGCTTCCGCGCAGGGCGCCGGCGAATATCTGGTTGACGCAGCAGAGGACGTAGAAGGGGGATATCCACCGCAGCATCATCGTGCCGTATTCTATGACCTCCGGCTTGTCGTTGAAGAAGGCGGTCAGCGACGGCGCGAAGGCGATCACCGGTATCATCAGCACCGCCGTGGAGAGCACGGAGGCGAAAAGCGCGACGCGCACGCCCTTCTTCGCGCGCTCCTCGAGCCCGGAGCCGAGGTTCTGACCGACGAAGGTGGTCGACGCCAGCGCCAGCGACTGCATCGGGAGCAGTATGACCTGGTCGATCTTGCCGTAGGCGGTCCAGCCGCCCATGCAGTCGGCGCCGAAGTGGTTGATGTAGCCCTGAACGAAGACGTTGGAGAACGCCGTCACCGCCATCTGCAGCGCGGCGGGCAGGCCTACCTTGAGTATCTTCTTCATTACCTCCCTGTCGAAGTGGAACGCTTTCGCGGTCAGCTTGACGCAGGAGTCCGTGCGCGTCAGCGTCAGCAGCAGGAGCAGCGCGCTTATCGCCTGCGCGATTATCGTCGCGTAGGCGACGCCTTCCACGCCGAGCCCGAAGACGAGCACGAAGAGCAGGTCCAGCCCCGTGTTCAGCAGCGCCGACAGCACGAGGAAGAGGAAGGGGCGCGTCGAATCCCCGACGGCGCGGAGTATGCCGGAGAACATATTGTAGAGCATCAGTCCGGTGATGCCCGCGAAGTATATCGTCAGATACGCGGTCGATTCGGGCAGCACCTCCGGCGGCGTGGACATCGCCTTCAGCATCAGCGGCGTGAAGCCGATGCCGATGCCGGTGAAGACCGCGCCCATCGCCAGCGTGATTATAACGGAGGTATGCACCGTCTTTTTCACCATATCGTAGCGCTTCGCGCCGTAATACTGCGAGATGACGACTCCGGCTCCGCTGGAGAGCCCCATGAAGAAGCCGATGAGCATATTTATTATCGGGCCGACCGTTCCGACGGCGGAGAACGCCTCGTCGCTGACGTAGTTGCCGACAACCCAGGTGTCCACGGTGTTGTAGAGCATCTGGAATACGTAGCCGATCAGCAGCGGCAGGGCGAAGGTTACGAGATGCTTGGTTATCCCGCCCGTCGTCATATCGCGGTCGCCCGCGGTTATGAGTCCCTTGAGTTTCACGAAACGCCTTCTTTTTATGTCTTTGCGGGTATTGTAGCATATAAAAACGCCTATTTCAATAGTAAATGAAAAAATTGACACCGCGCGTATTATGTGGTAAAATGTATTCGTGTTAATTTGGGTAAATGTTGGGAGAAGGATTATGAAACGGTCCTGCGTAAAAGGGTTCATATCGCTGATATGCAACGTCGCGGTGGTGGCGTTCACGGTCGTATGCGTCGTGGGCTTTTTCACGAGGGGCGGCGACGGGAATATGGAGGTCGCCGGCTTCACGGCGTTCAAGTATTTCACCGTGGATTCCAACGTGCTGGCGGCAGTCGCGGCGCTTTGCATGCTGCCGTGGTCGTTCAAGACGATGCTCGGCGGGAGAAAGGCGATAAAGAAGAGCGTGCTGCTTTTCAAGTTCGTCGCCACCGCCGCCGTGACGCTGACGCTGTTTACGGTGCTGTTCCTGCTCGGGCCGAAATACGGCTACAAGGTCGGGATGAAATACGGCTACGCCCTGATGTACGACGGGAACAACATTTTCATGCACATGATATCGCCGCTGCTGATGATAATTTCCTTCTGCTTTGCGGAATGTAAGGGCGAGATGCGCTTCAGGGACACCCTCCTCGGGCTTATCCCGACTGTGGCGTACGGCGCGGTCTACACCGCCGAAGTTATGCTTTTCAAGGGCTGGGAGGATTTCTACCTTTTCAACGACGGCGGGAAGTGGTATATCTACATGCCTGCGATGATAGCGGGCTCGTATCTGATATGCGTACTGCTCTGGCTGCTGCGGCGCGTCGGAGTCGTCTTTTCGGAAAGATAAAACGGCGTTATGCCGCTGAGGCGGCTCGCCGAAAAAGGGAGATGCGGATATGCTGCTGAAGCGGCCGATGCTTGCGGCCGGAGCCGCGATAATGCTTTCGCTTCTGCTGCTGCCGGCCGGATGGCTCTGGCTCGGCGCGGCGGCGGTATGCTTCGCGGCGTTCTTCTTCTGCGGCAGGCGTTTCCGCTTCACGCTGCTCGCTCTGCTCTGCGTTTTCGCGGGCTCCGGCGCGTGGGGACTTCTGCGCGCGGAGGTCGCCGACTCCCGCGCCGCGCGTTTCGACGGCAGGACCGCCTACGTGGAAGCGTACGTCTGCGAGCTTCCGCGCAAAAGCGAATTCGGCGCGACCTATACCCTGCGCCTGCGCAGTATGACCGTCGACGGCGAAACGTACGAAACGGACGATAAGGCGCAGGTCTGGCTGAACTCTGGCTTCGAAGCGGATTATTACGACGTTCTGAAATTCACCGCGCGCGTCGACGCGATCCCCTCGCTTGAAAGCGACGGCGGCGCGCTTTACCGGCTGAACGCCTCCGAAAAGCCGCACGTCGCCGGCAAGGCGGAGCGCACGCCGTATTACTACTGCCTGACGCTGAAAAAGTATATGCTCGGCAAGCTCGCCGCGGACGGCGAAAACGAACGCTCCGGTCTGCTTTCCGCGCTGCTGCTCGGGGATAAAAGCGGCATAGACGCCGATACCGAGCTCGCCTTCCGCAAATGCGGAGTTTCGCATTTGACCGTCGTTTCCGGACTGCACGTGGTCACGGTGACGATGTTCCTGTTTGAGATAATGCGGCGGTTTACGAAAAGGCCGCCGGTGATACCCGCGCTCATACTCGTCTGGCTGCTGGCGGCGCTGACGGCGTTCTCGCCTTCGGCGGTCAGGGCGGCGTTTATGCTTTCGATCGTCCTCTGCGCGACCTTCTTCGGCAGGGAGGGCGACGGGCTGAACTCGCTCGGCGCGGCGGTTTTTGTGATGTGCGCGTTCTCGCCCTCCGTCGTGCGCGACGTCGGCTTCCTGCTCTCCGTTTCCGCGACCGCGGGACTGCTTGTCATCGCGCCGCGCATCCGCGGCAGGATGATGAAGGGGATGAAGGCGGAAGAAAGACCGCGCCCCGTGCGCGGGCTGATCGCGGGCTTTTCGGAGATAATCGCGCAGTCGGTCGCTGCGTGGCTTGCTACGCTGCCGGTGACGGTGCTGTTTTTCGGGAGCGTTTCGCTCATTTCGCCGCTGGCTAACCTGCTGGTGCTGACGCCGGCGGCGCTGACGCTCACGCTCGGGCTTCCCGCGGCGACGCTGCCGTGGATAGGCGTCGGTTTCCTGCGCGTGGCGGGGGTCGGAGCCGGCTGGCTGATATGGGTGACGAAGGCGCTCGCCTCGCTGCCGTTCTCGTATTCTTACGTCGCCTACCCGTACTTCGCGGTGGCGGCGCTCGCGGCGGTCGCCGCGTATATCGCGTTCAGACGCGGGCGGCTGCGCGGACTCACCGCGGTATCGCTTTCGCTCGCCGTGCTGCTCAGCGGCGTCTGCGCCAACGCGTACGCTGAGGAACGCTGCGTGCGCGTCGACTCGGTCTACGCGGGCGTCGGGCAGGCGGACTTCGTTTCCTGCGGAGGCAAGCGCGTGCTTTACGTTTCGGGCCTGCCCGAGAGCTCGTTTCCGGGCGTGCTGAACCGCGCGGGCTACGTCGGGGTAATCTCCGCCGACGCGGTCGTCGCGGGCGACCTCTACTCCGTCCGCGCCGCGAAGCGCCTTGCCGAGCGGCTCGGCGCCGGAGCGCCCTTCGTGCCGGAGGGCTGCGCCGAAAGCGGCGTCGCGCCGGTAACTTCAAGCGAAGCGCGGCTCGGCCCGTCTTCGCTGACCCTCGTTTCGGACGGCGGCATACTCGATATGTATCTGACCTGCGGCGGAACGCTCGCGGCCTTCACGGGAAGGAACCGCGCCCGCAATTCGCCCGACGCGGTCTTCTCCCGCCTCGGCTACGCGGGAAGTCCGGCGCTGCTCGTGACGGGGCGCCCGTCCGACTACGGCGGGGAAAAGGCCGCGAAAGCCCTTTACTCGATAGACGGCGGCGTCGTTACGCTGCTGATAGATAACGACGGTATAAGACAAGGATAAGGAACGCTTATGAGAAGGATCGACTCGGATACGCTGAAAAATCTGATCCGCCGCAAAGAAGCGGGCGGCGCGATCGTGCTCTACGGGCAGGAGGACTACCTGAAAAACCTCTCCGCCGAGCGCGTCGTTTCCGCATACGTCGAGGAGTCGGCGCGGAGCTTCGACTTCACGGAGCTTTACCGCGAGCTCGACGTCGGCCGCCTGCGCGATCTGACCATGGCGCTGCCGATGCTTTCGGAAAAGCGAGTGATACTGCTTCGCGATCCGGATATCTACTCCGGCGGCGACGAGCAGGCGGAGGCGCTCGCGAAGCTCATCGCGGAGCTTCCCGACGAATGCGTGCTGATATTCGTCTTCATCTCCGAGCCGCTTTCCTTCGAGCAGCCGAAGGGGCGTACCGACCGCAAGGTGACGCGCGCGCTGAAGGTGTTCGACGGCGCGACCGCCGTATCCTGCGACCGCCTCCCGCCGGACAAGGCGGAGGTGTGGATAACCTCGCTGCTTTCGGAACGCGGCGTAGGCATAGACAGACGCGCCGCGCGGAAGCTCGCCGAGATCTGCGCCGGCGATATGTACGCGATAAAGAACAACGCCGAGATCCTCGCCGCGTCCGGCAGGGACACGGTGACCGAGGATATGCTCTCCGTAGTCACCTACAACACCGTCGAGGAGGACTCCTTCCGCCTCGCGGACGCGATCGCGGACGCGAAGTACTCCGAGGCGTATTCGATAATAGACGAGCTCGCCGCGACGAAGGCGGACCCGCGCGAATTCATGCCCACGGTGCTCAGCGGCTTCATCGCCATGTACCGCGTCGCCGTAGCGAAGGAGAGCAAAGGCGGCTGGAGCAGTCTCGAGGGGCAGTTCACTTATATCAAATCCAACTACCCGCTGAAAAAAGCGGCGGCGCGGCTGAAGGGCAGACCGACGGAGTATTTCCGCCGCGCGATACTGCTCTGCGCCGACGCGGAACGCCGTCTGAAGCGCGATTTCGCGGGATTCGAGGTCTATTACGAGCTTATCGGCGGCCTCGCCGCGCTCGGGGAGAAGAAATGATAAAGCTGAAGCAAGCCGTCGTCGTCGAGGGGCGCTACGACAAAGCGCGCCTGGCAAATATCTTCGACGCTCCCGTCATCGAGACGGGCGGCTTCGGCATATACAAAAACGCCGCCAAGCGCGAGCTGATAAAAACGCTTGCGCGGGGCGACGGCATAGTGATAATCACCGACCCGGACAAGGCGGGCTTCCGCATCAGGAATTATATTAAGAGTTTCTGCGCCGGCGGCAAGGTCTGGGACGTCTACCTGCCCGACGTACCGGGCAGAGAGCGCCGCAAGCGCGCGCCCTCGAAGGAGGGGCTGCTCGGCGCCGAAGGGCTGGACGACGCGGTCATAATCGAGGCGTTCCGCCGCGCCGGAGTCGGCGAAGGCGAGGGAGCCGCGCCTTTCACGAAGGCGTTTCTGACCGGGCTCGGCGTCTGCGGCGGCGCGAACAGCGCCGCGCTCCGCGCTTCGCTCGCCCGGCGGCTCGGGCTGCCTGCGAACATGAACGCGAACACGCTCGCGCAGGTGCTCCCGCGGCTCGTGACGGCGGAAGAGCTCCGCGCGCTCGCCGCGGAACTCCGGAGGTAGCGTATGGCTGAGAAAAAAACCAAAACCAAAAGGAAAACCGCCCGCGCGAAAAAGACGAGAAGATACGGAACGCGTTACGCGGCCGACGGCGACACGCTGAAGGGGACTCTCCTCGGGCTTGCGATAGTGATCGCGTTCGTCGCCGTCATCGCGGGCATAATCTGGCTCTGCGGCGGCCTCGGCGGCGAAGGCGAAAGCGGCTCCGGCGGCTCCGTTGAAACGCCCGCCGCAGTAAGCGACGTCAAAGTCCACTTCATCGACGTCGGCAACGCGGACTGCGCCCTCATCGAATGCGCCGACGGCGCGATACTGATCGACGCCGTCGAATACGACGACTTCCAGAAGATAGCCGCGTACCTGAACGGGCGCGGCATAGAGCGTCTGAATTACGTTATCGCGACCCACGCCCACGGCGACCACATGGGCGCCATGGACGACGTGATACTGAAATACAAGGTCGACGAGCTGATCATCCCGACAAAAGCAGTCGATGAGAAGTTCTACAACGACGTAATAAGCGCCGCGCGGAGCAGGGGAGTGCCGTACCGCATCGCCGCGCCGGGCGAAACGCCGGCGTTCCCGACCGGAACGCTTGAGGTGCTCGACGACGGCAGCGACACCTCGGTCGACGAGAGCAAATCGGAGGAGCTCAACAACAACTCCTACGTGCTGAAGTTCACCTACGGCAAAACGTCCTTCCTCTTCACCGGCGACGCCGAGAGGAAATACGAGCTCGAGATGCTTGACAAGGGCGAGGATCTCGACGCCGACGTGCTGAAGGTTTCGCACCACGGCAGCAACGACGCGACGTGCAGCGACTTCATCAAGGCGGTGACGCCGAAGTACGCGGTCATACCCGTCGGCAGAGACAACAGCTACGGCCATCCGTCGAAAAAGACCGTTTCGCGCCTCCAAAACGCGGGAGCGAAGGTCTACCGCACCGACGAACTCGGCGACGTAGTCGTCACGACGGACGGCAAAAAGATTTCGATAACTTACGACGGCGCAAACTGAAAGGGGAGACCCGAATGAACGGAAAACCGAAGATTAGTTTGATAGGCAACGCGCACCTCGATCCCGTCTGGCTCTGGCGCTGGCAGGAGGGGCGCGGCGAGGTCATGCAGACCTTCCGCAGTGCGCTCGACCGCCTGCGCGAGTATCCGGATACGGTCTTCACCTGCTCGTCCGCGGCGTACTACAGGTGGGTAGAAGAGATCGACCCCGGTATGTTCGCGGAGATCCGCGAGCGCGTGAAGGAGGGGCGCTGGGTCCCCGTCAACGGCTGGTGGGTGCAGCCGGACTGCAACCTCCCGTCGGGCGAGAGTTTCGCGCGGCAGGCGCTGTATTCGCAGCTTTACTATTATGAGAAATTCGGCAGGATATGCCGCGTCGGATACAACGTCGACAGCTTCGGGCACAACGGAAACATGCCGCAGCTGGTGAAGCTCGGCGGCATGAGTTCATACGTTTTCCTGCGCCCCGACCGCAAAGAGAACCCCGATATCCCCTTCGCGTTCAACTGGGAGGGGACGGACGGCACGACGATTCCTGCTTATAAGGTGCTCGATCTGTACTGCGTCAGCGGAGCGGAAAATATAGACTCCGCGCTCGCGGAGCTGACGCGCATAGGCGCGGAAGGCGGTCACGGCGTTATGCTTTTCTACGGCGTGGGCAACCACGGCGGCGGCCCGACCAAAGCCGATATAGAGCACCTTGAGGAGCTGAAAAGGAACGGTTTTTCCGAGCTTGAGTTTTCCTCGCCGGAGGGGTATTTCGCTTCGCTCGGCTCCGCTTCGCTCCCGACGTGGAGGGGCGAGCTGCAGCACCACGCGAGCGGCTGCTACTCCGTGACGGGCATGATAAAGGCGCTCAACCGCCGCGCCGAGAATTCGCTTTACGCCTCCGAGGCGTTCGCGACTGTCGCGGGCGGAGCGGGCATGGGCGAAAAGACCGCCGACTACCGCGAGGCGTGGCGCGAGGTCTGCTTCAACCAGTTCCACGATATTCTCTGCGGATGCGCGATAAAAGAGGCGTATACGGACGCCGCGGATTCCGTCGGCGGCGCGGTGAACGTTTCGGAGAAGCTTTATAACGAGGCGCTGCTGCGCGTTTCGCGCCGCGTCGACACCTGGCTGGACGGCGTGAGCGAACCGCGCGAAAGGAACTACGGCAGTCCCTTCCCGCGCCCCTTCGTTGTCTTCAACCCGCTGCCGTTCGCGGTGAAAACGACCGTCCGCATAAGCGGCGCGTCCAAGCGCGTGACGGACGAAAACGGAGCCGACGTGCCCTTCGGAAGCACGCGCTCCTCGCGCATGAACGACTCCCACCTCGACACCGTCTTCACCGCCGACCTGCCCGCGCTCGGCTACGCGACCTACTGGGCGACCGCCGACGCGGAGGCGCACGCGAAAAACGAAAAGCCCGCCCGTCCGGACGAGCTGACGCTCGAGAACGAATATATCCGCGCGGTCTTCGACGAAAAGACCGGCTATATAATATCGCTCACCGACAAGGCGAGCGGCTTCGACTACGCCTCGCCGGAGCGTCCGGCCGCCGTTCCCGTCGTCCTCGACGACACGGAGAGCGACACCTGGGCGCACGGCGTCTTCAGGTTCGATAAAACGCTCGGTACGCCGGAGCTGTGCGAAATCGAGGTCGCCGAGCGTACCCCCGCGCGTGAGATCATACGCGTAAAACACGCGTTCAAGGGCTCGTCGCTGACGCAGGAATTCATTCTCGCGAGGGGCGTTAAGACGCTCCGCGTGCGCTGTAAGGCGTTCTGGAACGAGCCGCACACGATACTGAAAACATCCTTCCCGTATTCGGGGAGCGGCGCGGAGAATATCTGCGAGATACCCTGCGGCTTCATCAAGCGTCCGCCGAACGGCGAGGAATGGCCGCTGCAGAAGTGGTGCGCCGTCAGCTTCAATAACGGCGGCAGACGCACCCTCGCGCTTATGAGCGACTCGAAGTATTCCTGCGACTGCCCCGAGGGCGAGCTGCGCCTGACGCTGATACGCAACGCGATCTTCGCCGACCACTTTTCCGACCGCCCGTTCAAAGATTACGACTACACCGACGAGGGCGTCAGCCGCTTCGAATACGGCGTTTATCTTTCCGACGGCTCCGCCGAAAAAACGGAAGTAACGCGCGAGGCGCTGAAGCTGAATATCCGCCCCGTCGCGATCCCGGAGGGCTACCATAAGGGCGAAGCGCCGCGGCGCGCGTCTTTCCTTTCCGTCAGCGCGGAAAACGTTGTTATGACGGCGCTGAAACGCTGTGAGGACGGCTCCGGAGACGCCGTCATACGCCTTTACGAAACGCGCGGCGAAGCGGCGAAAGCGCATATAACCTGCGCCGCGGTCGGCGCGGATTTCGACGCCGACTTCCGCCCGAACGAGATAAAAACTTTCAGAATAAGCGCGTCCGGTCAGGCGCGCGAGACAGACTTCCTTGAAGGCGCCGTCCCCGCGGACGCGCGGAGGTGAAAGCTATGGAAGAAATGAACACGAACGCCGCATACGATATGAGCCAGCCGCTTCCGGCGCGGATGCGTCCGCGCACCGTCGAGGAGATCGTCGGCCAGCGGCACCTCGTCGGAGAGGGCAAGCTCCTGCGCCGCATGATCGAGCAGGACTCCGTTTCGTCGATGATATTCTGGGGGCCTCCCGGCGTCGGCAAAACTACGCTCGCCGGCGTCATCGCGAATCAGACGAAGGCGAAGTTCATCAACTTTTCCGCCGTCACGAGCGGCATAAAAGAGATCCGCGCCGTAATGCAGCAGGCGGAGGAAAACCGCAAGTTCGGCGAAAAGACGATACTCTTCGTCGACGAAATCCACCGCTTCAACAAGGCGCAGCAGGACGCGTTCCTGCCCTTCGTCGAGAAGGGGAGCATCATAATGATCGGCGCGACCACTGAGAACCCCTCCTTCGAGGTCAACGGGGCGCTGCTTTCGCGCTGCCGCGTCTTCGTGCTGAAGGCGCTGACCGAGGAAGACATAACCGAGCTGCTGAAGCGCGCCGTCACCGACCCGCGCGGCTTCGGCGAGATGAAGGTCGATATTTCCGACGACGTCATCCGCATGATCGCCGTCTTCGCCAACGGCGACGCGCGCACCGCGCTCTCCACGCTGGAGATGGCGGTGCTGAACGCGGAAACGGAGAACGGCGTCATAACCGTAACGACCGAAACGGTCGAGCAGTGCACTTCGCGCAAGTCCCTGCTTTACGACAAAAACGGCGAGGAGCACTATAACCTCATCTCCGCGCTGCACAAATCCATGCGCAACTCCGATCCCGACGCGGCGGTCTACTGGCTGGCGCGTATGCTTGAGGCGGGGGAGGATCCCCTTTACGTCGCGCGGCGCGTCGTGCGCTTCGCGAGCGAGGATATCGGCCTCGCGGACCCGCGCGCGCTGGAGATCGCGGTCGCGGCGTATCAGGCGTGCCACTTCATCGGTATGCCGGAGTGCAGTGTGCATCTGACGCAGGCGGTCGTCTACCTCTCGCTCGTGCCGAAGTCGAACGCGCTCTATATGGCTTATGAGACCGCGAAGCAGGACGCGATGAAGATGCTCGCCGAGCCGGTGCCGCTGAATATCCGCAACGGCGTGACGAAGCTGATGCGCGACGTCGGCTACGGCAAGGGCTATCAGTACGCGCACGACACGGAGGATAAGCTGACGGATATGCAGTGCCTGCCCGATTCGCTGCTCGGCAGGCGGTATTACAACCCCACCACGCAGGGACTTGAAACGAAGTTCAAGGACCGCCTCGAGCAGATACTGGAGTGGCGGAAGGAACATAAGAAATGAGCGTTGCGTTTCTGTCATCCTGAGCGAGCGAAGCGAGCCGAAGGATCTCACGCAGCGCAGCGGTCGGTTTGTCATCCTGAGCAAAGCAACCTAAGGTTGCGAAGTCGAAGGATCTTAAAGAAAGCGGCCTTATATAAACCAAAAGTGTGTATTCGGAGCAGACGGTAAACTGCCGATTCCGAATACACACTTTTTCTTTTATACTGCCGTTACCGACAAGATCCTTCGGCTTCGTGACGCTAAGCGTCACTCCGCTCAGGATGACAGAGTCGCCTCATTCTTCTACGCATCCGTCGCAGACCTTGACGGCGGGGCCGGTCATGATCACGCGCTCGTCGGTGTAGTTTATCGTCAGGTCGCCGCCGAGCAGGTGGACGGTGATATCCTCGCCCTTGCCGCAGAAGCCGCAGAGCACGGCGGCGACGGCGGCGGCGCAGGCGCCCGTTCCGCAGGCGAAGGTCTCTCCGCTCCCGCGTTCCCAGACGCGCATCTGCAGCTCGTTTCCGCCGAGCACGCGGACGAACTCCGTGTTCACGCCCTCGGGGAAAAGCGGCGACTTCTCGAACCGCTCGCCCTCGGCGCGTATATCCATATCCTCCACGCCGTCGCGGAAGACGACGCAGTGCGGGTTGCCCATCGAAACGCAGGTCGCATTATACTTCCTGCCGCCGATCTCGATAACGCCGTTTATCACCGGCGCTTCCGCGAGCACCGGCACGGCTTCCGGCGCAGTTTCCGCCCTGCCCATATCGACGGAGAGCGTCTTCGCTTCGCCGTCCGCGGCGTGAACAGTCAGCGTTTTTATACCGGCGAGCGTTTCAACGGTGATGACGTCCTTTTTCGCGATGCCGTTGTCATAGAGGTACTTGCCGACGCAGCGGATGCCGTTGCCGCACATCTTCCCCTCTGAGCCGTCGGCGTTGAACATACGCATCTTTGCGTCCGCCTTGTCGGAGGGGCAGATGAGTATAACGCCGTCCGCGCCGACGGAGAAGCGCCGCGGCGAAAGCCGCACCGCGAGCGCGGCGGGATCGTCCACCGTCTGCCCGAAGCAGTTGATGTAGATATAGTCGTTTCCGCAGCCCTGCATTTTTGTGAATTTCAGCATAGTATGCACCCCGCTTTGCCGCTGCATTTGAAAGATGGATCGATATTACTTATTGATGATACCGCTATGCGTTCTGCTCAAAGAATTCGCAGTTGCCGATGCGATAATCGTCGTCGTATATATCAAATCTGCGGGCGGAGATCGATCCCATCGCCTCACGCGGCTTGATGAATCTCACGTCACATGATTTGTCCTTGCGCGAATAATTCGACATAGCGACGACGTATTCGGGACGCGCGTCGTCTGCGCTTCCGTTTTCTTCGCTCGGTTTTAATATGTAAATACGATTCTCCGCAAACACGACGTTTATTTTTATGTGCGCACGGGCGACAACGTCGTCCGCGGAGTGTTGTTCGGTTCTTACGAATACTTTGTATCTGTAATCGATAAGTTTGATAATAAGATTTGAAATTACAGTTGCTGAAAGCAGCGCAAGCGCTCCGGGGAAATAATTCAGATCATTCGGTTTAATCACTATGATTACGATGCAGGTTAACGCGAAAAGTATACTCAAAACCGTGGTGATCGTATTGATCTTTTTTACGCGCGGGCTCATCCATTCAACTGCTTCTTTGCCGCAGCCGGCGCAGCCCCAATGCGTTTTACCAAACAGGCGGCCGCGCTTTTCTCCTGCCGGCTTTTTGAGGGGAGACAACGATTTTCCGCCGCAATACGGGCAGTAACACTTCTTCATTACGAGCCGTCCCTTCCGTTTCTTTCTTTGCCGCTATTATATTGCAAAAACCCGCCGCTGTCAAGTAATATCCGCGCCGGACGCGGCATAGTATTCCGCGGAGGGTGAAAACGGTATGTTTGTGTTTACGTTCAACGTCAAAAAAGCGGCGAAGTACGCTCTTATAGTCGCGCTCGCGGCGGCAACGGTGATCTTCGCGGCGGCGCGGGTGCGCGATTCGCGGGCGGTGCCCGCGGCGAAGTCCGCGTATCAGGATATCGCCGGCAACGAGGCGCGGCGGGAGTTTCTCGCCGGCTTCGGTTGGGAAACGACGGCGGAGCCGGAGGAAACGGTCGCGGTCTCCGTGCCGGAGGAGTTCGAAGGCGCCTTCGCGGAGTACGCGGAGCTGCAGCTTTCGCAGGGCTTCTCGCTCGAGAGTTTCAAAGGCAAAACGCTCACGCGCTACACCTACGGCGTGACGAACTACGGCGGCGAGCCGGAGGGGAGCGTCAAAGCCAACCTGCTTATGTCAGGCACGACGGTGGTCGGCGGCGACGTCTGTTCCGTCCGCTCGGACGGCTTCATCCACGGCCTCGCCAAGCCGCGGGAATAAAGCTGTAACGGCGAGTATAAAAGCGCGAGTTGTCTCGCGCTTTTTTGTGTGTATATTTGTCATATTGATTAATGAGTGTATAGGAATAGAATAACAGAATAAAAGAATACTAAAAAATACTGAAAAATATTGAAAAAACAGTTAATAACTAGTATAATTAATTATTGATAATATAAATGTGGTGGGGTTTCTATGAAAACAATTACGTCGAGTTTATTGTTGATAGCGGCGGATGCCAACCACGACGGCGTTGTTGACATTTCTGACGCCCAATTAATTGTTGCTGAGGACGCAGGTATTCCATCGATAAATCAGAATCCACTTACTGAGCCTGAACTTCCGGATGATGTGTATTTTGAGCTTTCGTGGCTCGACTTTGATGATTAGCGGGAGAAATAATCATTCCGGTAAGGAGATGATACTATGAAAAAATGTATAGCAACATTCTTAGCGCTTTCATTGGCCTTGTCGCTTTTCTGCGGGGCGTCTGCTTTGGCTTCCGATTTTAAGAAGTGCGGCGAGGATCTGACTTGGTCGGTCGTCGACGGCGTTCTCACAATAAGCGGTACGGGCGATATGTATGATTACAGCAGCGAAAACCCCGCGCCGTGGACGAATGTTTTGAGAGAGATCATTATCGAACCCGGAGTGACGTCGATAGGGGATTACGCTTTTCATCACGTTGAAGGCAATATTACTTTTACCAAAGATCCCGACACCGGCGAATGGATCGTCGCAAAAGGACCCGTAGAGGTCGTTTCTATCCCGGAGGGCATGAGGCGCATAGGGGAACGCGCGTTTGCGCATGTGCACATCGAAGAAATAGAAATACCGGCCACCGTTACCGAAATAGAAAGTGATGCTTTTGCAGGCTGCATATTTCTGAAAAAAGCGGTTTTTCTCGGCGCTCCGGAAACGATTGGCATCCACGCGTTTGGAACATCGGGACTGGAGGAGATAATCATTCCGGAGAGGTTAAAAACGATAGGCGACTACGCTTTTTCCGGATGCCGGTGGATCAAAAGGATATATATACCGGCAAGCGTTGAATCGATAGGTAAAGATGCGTTTTTTGGCACGGCGTCAGTCGAGAGCATAGAAGTTTCGGAGGATAATGAAAATTATAAAGCCGTCGGCGGCTGTTTGATAGAAACGGAGGGAAAACGCCTTTTGGCGGCTGCTTCGGACTGCGCTATACCTGCCGACGGCAGTGTTGAGATAATAGGCGGCGGCGCATTTGCCAACAGAACAGGTCTTGTATCTCTTGAGATCCCGGAAGGCGTGAAGGAAATAGAAGACAACGAATTCGCGTGCTGCGAAAATCTGGTGAGCGTTTTTATTCCGAAAAGCGTCGAAAAGATCGGAACGAACGCGTTCCGTTGGTGCAATTCGCTCGTCATTCGCTGTTATAGCGGATCGTTTGCACACAGATTCGCCGAAAAGAAGGGCATTGCTTTTGAGCTTGTGTACGAAGGCGATTTCGATAACGACGGAGATATCACCGTTGCGGACGCCCTGTCCGCGCTTCGCATAGCCGCGAGGTTGGCTGATCCGGTTGAAAAGTTCGGTTCGCTTGTGGGCGATATGGACGGCGACGGCGAGATCACAGTCTCGGATGCGCTTGATATACTGCGTATCGCGGCAAGATTGACGAAATAAGTTTAACACATAAAAAAAGACGCCCCGCGGGGCGTCTTTTTTTATCATTCGTTTACAATATCTATCACGGCGAATTCGCTTATGCAGCCGGTCTTGAAGGGGATGCCCCAGCCGGAGATGCCGCTGGTAACGTAAAAGTCCGTTTCACCACGTCGCTCGGAGCCGTATTCGCGGTCGTTCGAGCCGCTCCAGAGCCCGATCAGTCCGGCGGGGAAGATGTGGCCGCCGTGAGTGTGGCCGGAGAGCACGAGGTCGACTCCGCATTCCGCCTCGGCGGCGTAGTCGTTCGGCTGATGATCGAGCATTATCGCGTATTTCGTGCGGTCGAGCCCGCTCGTCAGCTCTGCGGCGGAGAGGCGGTCGCGCTCGCTGCGGTCGCGCCGACCGACGATATAGAAGCTGCCGTTCACCAGCGCCGTTTCGTCGCGCAGGACGGTGACGGAGTTCTTATCGAGCGCGTCGAGCAGCTCCTGCGTCGAGAAGTTGCGGTATTGGAAATAGCCCCTGTCGTGGTTGCCGAAGACGAAGTAGACGCCGTATTTCGACCTGACCTCGCCCAGCGCGTCGCAGGCGCGGAGCATATCCGCCTTTTCGGTGTCGTCGTCGACGAAGTCGCCGACGATTACGACGACGTCGGGTTCGACCGCGCTGACGCGCTCCATCTGCTCCGCGAAGCCCTCGCCGTCGAGCGTTATGCCGAGGTGCGAATCCGCGATCTCGACCACGCGTAGGCGCTCCGCGCCGAAGTCCTTGCCCGTCGTGAAGGTCTCGTGCGTTTCAAAGACGTGGTGCGCGAAGAACCAGCCGCAGGCGAGGTATACGACCGCGAGCGAGAGCGAGATGATACCCGCCAGATCGCCGCGCGGACGCTTCCGCGCCTTGCGGATGACAAAGCCGATAAGGTCGCCGAGCGCGAGGAAGATTATGACGTGCATCCAGACTATGATAACGGCGTAGAGATTGACGAAGAAAAACGCCGCTATCGGCAGCAGCGCGGCGGAAGCGATGAGCCATTCGAGCCACTTTCTGCCGCCCGCGAGCCGCTTGACGAAGCCGAACCTGCGGCACCGCCACACTATGTAAAAGCACCCGACCGCCAGCAACGCGGTGAGTATCGTGATTATCGTTCTGAACAAGCGGCGCGTCCTCCTTTGCGGGATTATGGAAAAAATATAGCATAATTCCCGCGTTTCAGCAAGTGAAAAATCGTTATTTCACAAAATATTCAGCGATTCGACACATATTCTGCCGCGTCCGCTTATTGACAAACCGAGCCCGTCGGGTTATAATTACTTAAAACAAACCCGAAGGAGATATAATATGAAAAAGTTTCTTTCGATACTGCTCGCGTGTCTGACGCTCGCCGCGCTCTGCGCCTGCGGAAGCGGAAACGGAAGCGGCGACGCCGAAGCCGTCAAGGGCGAAACGCAGGAATGGGGCAAGCTCTCCCTCTTCGTGCCGGACGGAAACAGCCTCGTCGGCGGCAGCCTTATCGACGCGGAGGACCCATATTCCGCGTGGATCCTGCTTGACAGCGACAATATGCACTACTACCTCGTCGGCGTTGTGGACGGCAGAGAGGCCGCCGAGACCAACCTCGCGGCGGCGCAGGAGGTCAACGACGTCAACGGCGGCGAAGGCGCCGTCACCATCGAAGTAAACGGCGTGACCTGGACAGGTTATTCCTATAAGTACAACGGCGCGGACTGCTTCCAGCTCTTCGGCGACGTTGGCGGCAAATGGGTGACCGTCAGCGCGGCATACCACGCTTATGACTCCGCCGAGACGAAGGCGGTGCTCGAATCCATCAAGGTGTTCTGACGGAGGTTGGCTTTGCTGCAGATGACTCAGGGTTTTCCGCCTGTATTCAGGATACTTCCGGTGCTGATGGTGGTGTGCATCATCGTCATGCGCCTGCTTCGGCACAGCTCCGAACGCGCCGAGGAGCGCGAGAACGCGGTGCGCGGCAACAGCTTTATGTGCGAATACCGCAAGCACGGCGGTATGGACGGCGCTTTTCTGCTGATGAAACTCGTTTCGGACGCGGACGGCGTCAAGCTCTTCGTCGGCGAGCGCCTGCCGGACGCGGAGGAGACGGAAGAGATCTACCCGCTGCCGGCGAATGCCGCGGATCCGCTGATTGATATTTACTTAGACCGCGGCGTCTTCAAGTGGGGAGAGCTGAAGCGGTCGGAGCTTATCGCGCTCGATTCATCGACCTACACCGTCCGCTTCAATACCGCGGTGGGAGAAACGCAGTTCAGTTCCAACGACGAGCTTCCTAAGAGCGGCGACGGGATTTTCGTCGACGTTTACGACTACCTGAACAGCTGGCGCAATGTTTTCCGCAACGCGCTGAAAAATGAATAATAAGCATATATATCGGGAACGCGCCCTCCGGGCGTGCAAATCAGGGATACGCCGGTCTTAAAAAGGATCTTTTCGCGCCGGACTGCGTTGAAAGCGCTCGGAATACATACAGTATTCCATCGCGCTTTCGCCTTGCCCGACACAAAAATCTCTCTTTTTAAGATGCGGAGCAGTTTTGAGCGAGATGTTTATCGTTCAGGCAAAACAACAAAACAGCGGTCATACTTGATGTATGGCCGCTGTTTTTTGTGAAGCATGGGCGGGAAACAGCCGTTCAAAACCCGACTTATCCCTAATTTGCGCGCCCTTTTGGGGCGCGTTCTTTGCGTATTCGCCGTTATCTTGTCGGGATGATCTCGAGCCAGTAGCCGTCGGGGTCCTGAATGAAGTATATCCCCATCGACGGGTTCTCGAAGCAGATGCAGCCCATCTCCTCGTGGAGCCTGTGCGCGGCGTCGAAGTCGTCGGTGCGGAACGCGAGGTGAAACTCCTCCTCGCCGATGTCGTACTTCTGCGGATGGTCGCGCAACCAGGTCAGCTCCAGCTCGAACTCGCTGCTTTCGTTGCCGATATAGACGATGATGAAGGAGCCGTCGGAGGCCTCCTTGCGGTGCTTTTCGGTCAGCCCGAGCGCCTTTTCGTAAAACTTCAGTGAAACGCCGAGGTCGGCGACGTTGTAGTTTTCGTGGATCATTTTGAACTGCATATCCGTTCCTCCTTTATATTTCCCAGTGCGTTTCGTGCGCGGTGTCGGGCACGCGCGCGCCGGACGCGATCGTATCGGGCAGTATCGCGAAGCGGCCGACGACTCCGGAGTCCTCCCAGAAGTGCATAGGCAGTATATTCGCCGGCTTGCAGAGCGAGAGGAAGAGCGACGCGCCGAGCGCGTAGTTTTCGCCGAGCCGGTCGTCAACGACGACGAAGGCGGCGTCGATGCGCTCGCCCGCGAGCTTTTCTATCTCGCGGCGGTAGTCGCGCTCCTGCGCGGCGAGCCATACCTCCGGCTCGCCCTCCCACGCCCACCAGTGCAGGTCGCCCGCGTGGTATACCGTTTCGCTTCCGGCGTCGACGAAAAAGGCGACGCCTTGGTCCGTCGAGCGCAGGGTCTTCACTCTGCCGAGCCCGCCGATCTCGTATTCGGCGTTCGCGGCGAGAAACGTCACGTCCGCTTCCGGCGGCGGCGACGCCTTGCGCCGCACGTCGTGCGAAAGCAGATACCTGACCGTCCGTCCGCCGCCCGCGAGGGAGAAGATCTGTGGGTTGAAATGGTCCGGGTGCGCGTGGCTCGCGAAGACGAAAAGCGGTTTGTCCTGCGGCTTGCCTTCGATTACCGAGAGGTCGCCGCGGAAGTAGTCGAAGAGCATCAGCGCCTTTTCCGTTTCAACGAGAAATCCGCTGTGCCCGAGGTAGTCTATTACCATAATGCCGCTCCTTCCGCGCGGCGGGGCGTAAAGCCGCCGCCGTTTTGTGTAATTATAGCATAAACCGTTCGCGGAATCAATAAAAAGCGTTTTCCTCAGCGGTAATGATTGCATTTTTCGGCAAAATCTGTTATCATAGAATCAGTGAATACGCTGACATCGACAAGGAGGTTTTCTTCATGGCGAACGGAAACGGCAACAGACCCGTCGGAAGACAGCGCGTCGGCGGAGGTATGGGCAACAGCGTCGGTACCCACGGCGGCGGGCTCGGCACGGGTCCGGTAGGCAAACAGGACGCGTACTCCGCGCGCAGAAGCGGCGGAGGCGGAGGCGGCTACGGCGGCGGAGGCGGCGGACAGCGCGGCATCGGCGGCGGAAAAGGCGGTCTGATAGGCATCATTATCGCTATCATCGCTCTGGTCGCCGGCGGCGGCACGGGGCTTTCCGCGCTCTTCGGCGGCGGGGAGGAGACTCCCTCCCAGACTCAGAACAGCGGCATAACGTCCCTCTTCGGCAGCTTCCTCGGCAACAGCTCCTACAGCGACGGCACGTGGACGGGCAGCGACAACACCGGCAAGCTCGACTCCTCGTCCGCGGCGGCGAAGCGCACCGTCCTCTACGGCGACGACCGCGACACCGTTACGGTCATGGTCTACCTCTGCGGCACAGACCTCGAATCCAAAAAGGGCATGGCGACCGCCGACCTGCGCGAAATGGCGCAGGCGGATCTCGGATCGAACGTGAACCTGATAGTATACACCGGCGGCTGCAGCCAGTGGAAGACGAGCGGCATTTCAAACACCGCGCATCAGATATACTCCGTTGAAAACGGCGGACTGCGTCTGCTCGAGAAGGACGCGGGCGGCAGGAAATCGATGACCGATCCCTCCGCGCTCTCCGGCTTCATAAGCTGGTGCGCGAGGCGCTATCCGGCGAACCGCAACATACTCGTCATGTGGGATCACGGCGGCGGCTCGGTCTCCGGCTTCGGCTACGATGAAACCAAGAAGGATTCCGGCTCGATGACGCTCTCCTCGATCGCGAAGGCGCTGAAGGACGGCGGCGTGAGCTTCGACTTCGTCGGCTTCGACGCCTGCCTTATGGCGTCGGTGGAAACCGCGCTGACGGTTGCGCCCTACGCCGATTACCTCATCGGCAGCGAGGAGACCGAACCCGGCATCGGCTGGTACCACACCCGCTGGCTGACGGAGCTCGGCAAAAACCCCGCGATAGATACCCCTTCGCTCGGCAAGATCATCGCCGACGACTTCGTGCAGACCTGCGCGCAGCAGTGCAGGGGACAGAAGACCACCCTTTCGGTGACTGACCTCGCGGAGCTTTCCGCGACGATCCCCGACGAGCTGACCGCGTTCGCGAAGAAGACCGCGGATACCATCAGCGGCAGCGGCTATGAAGAGGTCTCGAAAGCGAGAGGCGACACGCGCGAATTCGGCGCTTCCAGCAAGCTCGACCAGATAGACCTCGTGCATCTCTCCCTGCTTCTCGATACCGCCGAGAGCCGTTCGCTCGCGAACGCGCTTCTCAGCGCGGTGAAATACAACAAGGTCGGCGGCGGAGTTACCGACGCCTACGGCCTGGCGGCATACTTCCCGTACCGCTCCGCCGGCCGCGTCAGCACCGCCGTGAATCAGCTCGACGCGATCGGCTTTGACGACGACTACACCGCCTGCGTCAAGAAGTTCGCCTCGCTTGAGGTAAGCGGTCAGGCGGCGGGCGGCGGCAGCACGTCTCCCTTCGGCTCGCTGCTCGGCGGCTTGGGCGGCGGCTCCGGCTCTTCCGGCGGCGTGGCCGAACTGATCGGCTCGCTGCTCGGCGGCGGAAACGGCGGTTTCTCGCTCAGCTCGCTGCTCGGCAGCGACAGGGTCTTCGACCGCGATATCCCCGAGGATACGCTGATAGAAGTGGTGGAAGACGCCCGCATTTCCTCGCCGCTGATCTGGACGGAAAAAGACGGACGCAGCGTCCTTTCGCTGCCCGAATCCGAGTGGGCGAAGGTCGCGGATATTCAGCTCAACGTCTTCCTTGACGACGGCAGGGGCTATATCGACCTCGGGCTCGATTCGATCTTCGAATTCACCGAAGACGGCGACCTTATCGGCGAATACGACGGTAAGTGGGTAGCGATAAACAATCAGCCCGTCGCGTACTACTTCACCGACAGCGTCGAGGAGAAAGGCGCGACCGTGATCCACGGCCGCGTTCCCGTGCTTATCAACGGCGACCGCGCGGAGCTGCTCGTCACCTTCCGTAACGGCGGCGCGGAGGTCTCCGGCGTCCGCTATATCTACGCGGACGGTCAGACCGACACCGTCGCGAAGGCGGCGGAGCTGACCGACGGCGACGAGATACAGCCGATCTGCGACCGCTACGCATACGACGGGACCTATGAGGATTCCTATATGCTCGGCGGTTCGTTCACCTACGCGGGAGAGGGAAGCTTGAAGGTCTCCGACGTCACGCTGAACCCCGCGGACGGAACCCCGATCGCGGCGTATATGCTTACCGACCGCTTCGCCTACGAGCACTGGACCGAAGCGATAAAGTAAGACGCCTGATAAGCACAATTAAAGGATAAAGTAAGAAACACGGCGGGGCTTCAAAGAAGCCCCGCCGTGTTGATAAGAATGAATTGTGAATTATTTGGTTTTTATACACAGATTCTCATAAATCTCTTAAACTGATCCAGCGTTATATTCTTTTCGTTACCGTTAGCAAGCCGCGTAATATGCCATTCATCGCCTTTATATACCGGGAGATAGAAATAGTATCCCGTCAATAACGATGCTTGTTTATAGCACTTTTTCAGTTCTTCGACTTTCAGTTTATATGCGGTGGAGTCAAACGCCGCCGGTGTTGCATTTGATATGTTTACGCTTTTTACCTCAAACAAATGAATCCGGTCGAAAGAATCCTTCATGATGAAATCCGGATACGACGAATGGACGCCGCCCAAGCAGTATTCAAACTTTATTTCGGAGTTCAAAAGATAGTTTTTGCCCCACAGGTATTTCTGCGCAGCATCTATCCTTTCCGGCTCAATTTCGCCAAAAAGATTAACCTGACCAGCTTTAGGATTTTTCTTGCCCGTCAACACCCGTTTTCCAACACGCTTTCCGCTAAATCCGTC
Source organism: Clostridia bacterium (assembly GCA_017620395.1). Lineage (NCBI taxonomy): Bacteria > Bacillati > Bacillota > Clostridia > Clostridia bacterium. The sequence goes on from JAFZQJ010000006.1 coordinate 27,986, forward strand.
AGCATCCGAAGTAACAAGCTCTTTAATAATGCTTGCCCATTCGCGTTCAGCTTCACTATCAAATGAGAACTTGTCCTTTCCGTCTCTTCTTCTCCAAACCCAGTCGCCTATATTAACATAATTGCCATTGTCAACATAGGAAGAGGTAACGGGAAACGACACTTCACGTGTCGCGCCGGAATCATCAGTTGTCAACTCCATACTCTTCGCGTAATCGCAGGAATAACGATTGCTTTCCGATGCGATTTTCTCGGCGTGTTCGGCAACCTTCCACCATTTTTCTATGCTTTTGTCAACATAATCATAGCAGAGATCCATCGTGGCATCGTCAAGCTTCTGCATTGCCTTATAAAGCTCGAAAATGTTTGAATTACTGGATATATTCGGTTGACTCGATAAAAACGCCTCAAGATCAAAGCCACTTTTTTCCGTGAGCGGCTTCAACCGTGTGGTATGTATTTTTATAGCGTTTGTAATATCCTCCGGCTCATCCCACAAGCGAACGCCGAGCGTTTTTCTGACGTTATCATCGATATTTGCCCAAATCCACGCCGTCATAGCCAGCTCTTGCGCTTGCGGAGAAAGTCGCTCGTAATCAAGGAGTCGAGGATTTCTTCTGACTCTGCCGATAACCTGTTCTCCGAGAGTAGGGCTATGCACGTCTCTGACTTGATAAAGCATACACGCTCTCGGAATATCCCAACCTTCGGATATGACCATCTTGAAAATGATTATATCAATACCGCTTGTGTTCTCTTTTGCATAGTCTTTCCATCTGGAAACAGGAAGCTTTTTGGCTTTGAAAACGTCGTTTGTATCACAATCGGCATCCTTATCAACAATAAGCATCCATTTTAAGTCTTGATGCTCCGCTTTGTTGAGTTCCGGGAATATTAGATTGTTTAATTCATAGGTTCCTTGCTCGCCATTGGAAATCTGAATAATAAGGCAGGGATTAACGCCGAGAAGATTACGATAATTCTCCTTGACTTCTTCAAATTTGTTGATCGCATCGCCGACCGTATCGTTTTCTTCACCCTCGACAATATGTTTGATTAATTTTGCGTTTTCGGCATCGGTCGATTTAATCTCCACATCGGGGTGCTGTTCTCTGCGAAGATTAGGCGTAGCGGAAAAGTTCAGTACTTTCGCAAAATACGTATCAGACAGCGTGTCAAGGTTATTTGTTGCAATATGGCACTCGTCTTTGATGAGAAATACTTCTTTGCAGTCATCCCAAGAGTACCATCCGGTGATTTCTTGCAAAAATGCATCCATGGCGCCTTGCATCAACCTTCCGCCCTTTTTATAAAGGTCACGAGGAAGGATATACACGTTATAATCCGTGGGAATATACAACCGTTCTTCTCCGGACAATTCGGTAGAAATAAGATACGGATTCAGATGCGGGAATGCCCCTGTTTGTTGATACTCGCAAAACTTTGAATAGTTTTGTCCGGCAAGATCGCCTTTGGATAGCGAAGATACAAGAAAAACTATATCGTCATTATTTTCAAGAACACGGTTCATCAAATCCGCCATCATATAAGTTTTACCGCTGCCGGTAGGGGCTTTGAACGTGATCTCGTCTTTGTCTCGGAGTTGTTCAACAAGTTCCGAAACAGCGTTGAGTTGAAGATCTTTCGCTTCCTGTAACATTACTTATCTTCCTCCGGACGCTTTTTCCAATCGGCGTCGCTTACAAGAATTTTTTGCGTTCCTTCAAAGTTCCGGCAAACCCACTCGATCTTTTCTTTCAACGCACTGAATCGTTCTTGACCGTACAATGTTTCATCAATCACGTCAAAAGCCGTTTGCCCCGGAACACTTTCGAAATTTGCAACCTCCGCAATTTCATACACATCAAGACTGCCGCCTAACGGCGCGTTGTCTTTGATCCACTTAAAATCAGTCGACCCATCATAACAACTCCCGGTCATAGTTCGCTTAAGCCGTTTTGTGGTAACATCATAGGCAATGCCGTTTGGATTCTCAGGAGTGATCTCATTAATTTGGCATAAAATGAAACGCCTATTTCCTGGATCTTCAAGGTTTAATTTCAAGACGGCTTCTCCAGTTGTTCCCGACCCAGCAAAAAAGTCAAGGACAATCGCTTCTTTATCAGGGCAAACCATTTTCACTAATTCATAAATTAATGCAGATGGTTTCGGATTCTTAAACAGTTGACTCCCGTTCTCGAAAATTTTATCAAGTTCTTTTTTGCCGTTGTCGTTGGAATATTTGTTATCAATAAAAGATAAAGTTGTGTATGATTTTGTTGCATCTATTGTTTCTAATTCGTTTTTGCCGTTCTTTTTTCTGCAGTTAAGATACGATTTTGTATAAATACGGTCATTCTTAATTACAAACAGTTTTTGTTTAATGCCCCATTCCACTGCACTTTTTGACCATCTCCATACCCAATCGGTTTTTCCATGCTTTCCGGCGTGCCTTTCAATCATACCTGCTTTTGTTCCGCCAGGGTAAAAAGAGCGGCCATCCATTACAATTTCATAGTCCATCGTTTGACTATACTGAAGCGAATTATAATCAAGAGTTTGTGACAAGGCATATTTGCCGCGTGTTTCAACAAATTCATCTTCATATTTGTATTTCGACAGATCAGTTTTTTCTTCTTGGCTGAACTGAATATCTGTTGATAGGGTATATGCTAAAATATAATCGCTGTTTTTCGCAATTGTTTGAGTGGATTTGCCTCCTTTCTTTGTGATTCTTGATACATTGAAAAGGAAAGCGCTTTCGCCAAACACTTCATCCATTAAACATTTTACATATGCTTGATTCTTGTCATCAATACTTACAAAGATAACACCACTCGGGGATAACAACTGCTTTGAGATAAAAAGACGCGGATAAAGCATTGAAAGCAAATTGTCTCTTGTAATTGCATTCTCATAATTTGTCTGAGCAAATTCGCCCATGCTATCTTTCCCATACGGTGGATCAATATAAATAACATCAATTTTGCCCTTGTACTGAATAAGCAAATTGAGTAAAGCGTCATAATTATCGCCGATTATCAACTTATTCGGCGCGCTGTCGGAACCGTCAGAAAAACTTAAATTTTCGTTTTTCTTGAGGTATTTTATAGCATCTTTTGTAATTTCAAGCCTTTTATCAAAATGAAAGCCCGTCCGCTTATACGTTGTGCCAAGTTCGGCAATGGCAATTGCCTCTGTTAGCGTTTCCGCATTTTGAATAAGCTTTTTAAGAAGATCGGCATTGCTCTTTTCAATAATGCCATCTTCAACGCGACGATCCAATTCGTTTAACAGTTCAAGTTTGCTTTGGTCATAAACTCTATCCATATGCGTTCTCCTTTTACTGTATAAGCAATTGTTAGTAATAGATAACGATTCTTTTAATAATAATACCACATAACTGCATTTTTGTAAAGCGATGAATTCGTACCCTCGGAGTATGAAATGATATATCGCCTGACGGCGATATGATATGCTTGCTTCGCAAGCGTGATATACACTCCGCTTCGTTTCGTGTGTGATATAATATCCGTTCCTTCATACGCGAAGCGTATATCATGCCCGAAGGGTATATCACATGCCGAAGGCATATATCACCCGTTCCGCAGGGAACGGATATCATTGCAAAAGGCAGCCTTTCGGCTGCCTTTTGCATGGTGGAGGCGAGGAGAGTCGAACTCCTGTCCAAAAACCCATCCGCCGCACTTTCTACGAGCGTAGCCGGCTATTTAAAAGATTCCCTTCGTCCGCCGCCGGTCCGGCAGGCCGCGGAGTCGGGTAGCTTCATTTTTCATGACGCGCTCAAAGCTTTGCGCGTTCACGTGCACCGCTCGATGACGCCCGTTCGGAAGCCGCGGTACTCTCCCGGCGGACGGCTGCCTTCAGTTAGGCAGCGATCGCAAATTCGTTATTCGCGTTTATTGTTTTTTGCGGGTATTAAAGTGCGTCCGCAGCACTGCTCGCTTATACGGGTTCCGAATCCCTGTCGAAACCGGTGCGCCCCCGTGGGATAAACATTATAACACAACTTGCGTGAAAATCAAGTGGTATTTTGCGGTTTTTTGGAGTTATCTAATCGCGCTGTATCAACGTCACGCACTTGCTTACTTTGCGGAGCGCTTTTCTCTTAAAAAACCACTTTCGAGAAACGCTCACTCGTTTTATTAAATGCTTGTCATTCATTTTGCCGACACTCCAAATTTTGTAACGTAAAAGCGTTTCTTTATAGTATATATATTCGTACAGCAGTTCATTCTCGCTCAATCTTTTTAAGAATGAAACAACACTTGATATGTACGCGTGCTCACTTCTATAAGTTGAAGCGAAGAAACTATCGGAATCGTTACCGTATACTATTTCGATACAAGAGTCGGAAACGTCTGCGTAAAACGGAGCGTCATTACTAAAGCGAAGGGCTAAGGACGTCGGCGATTCTTCTTTGGACAGTATTCTGATGCTTGTTTGAGACTCTATTTCAGGTATCAGTTTTTCAACTAAATCGGTTTTGTTCACTGTTGAATTCCTTTATCTCAGTTTATACTCCAGCGAATCCGACAGCGCGATGAAGCTCGCCTCGATGACGTCGGCGGAAACGCCCACGGTGTTCCACGCGGAGACGCCGTCGGTGCTCTCGATGAGCACGCGGACCTTCGCGGCTGTGGAGTCCTTGTTGTCGATGACGCGGACTTTGAAGTCGCGCAGCATCACCTGCGAAATGCAGGGGTAAAACGCCGTCAGCGCTCTGCGCAGCGCGTTGTCGAGCGCATTGACCGGGCCGATGCCCTCGGCGGCGGTGACCTTGCGTTCCTCGCCGACGCGCAGCGATATCATCGCGGTGGCGGTGCAGCCCTCGCCGCGGTCGGTCTCGCCGATGATCTTGAAGTAGTCCACCTCAAACGGCTTCTTGCGGTGTCCCAGCAGCGCGAGAACGCGCAGCTCCAGACTTTCCTCCGCGCCCTCGAACTGATAGCCCTGCGCCTCCAGGCGCTTGAGCTCCGCGAGCACGGCGTTCACCTCGGCGTCGGATACGGGCGTGTCGGGCAGGATGCGCTCGAGCAGCTTGCGTACGGCGGCCCTGCCGGAAAGCTCGCTGACGAGCAGGCGGCGCTTGTTGCCGACCGCCTCCGGCGCGATATGCTCGAAGGCGGCGGAGTTCTTCAGCACTCCGTCTATGTGCGAGCCGCCCTTGTGCGCGAATGCGCTCTTGCCGATGAAAGGCGCGCGGTTGGGGATCTTTATGTTGAGATATTCGGCGACCTTGCGGGCGACGGGGGTGATGCGTTCGAGTTTGCCTTCCGGCAGGCATCTGAAGCCGCATTTCAGCTCGAGGTCGGGTATGACGCAGGTCAGGTCGGCGTTGCCGCAGCGTTCGCCGACTCCGGAGAAGGTGCCCTGTATCTGCTCCGCGCCCGCGAGCGCGGCGGTTATCGTGGAAGCGGCGGAGAGTCCGGCGTCGTTGTGGCAGTGGATACCGATAACGGCGTCCGGCAGGCGCTTCTTCGCGGCGGCGACTCCTTCGCCGACTACGTGGGGGAGGGTGCCTCCGTTGGTGTCGCAGAGGATCACGCGCTCCGCGCCCGCTTCGTGCGCGGCTTCGATGACGGCGAGCGCGTATTCCGCGTCGCCGGCGAAGCCGTCGAAGAAGTGCTCGGCGTCGAAGAAGACGCGCTTGCCCGCGCTTTTCATGAAGGCGACGCTGTCGCGCACCATCGCGAGATTCTCGTCAAGGCCGGTGCGGAGGACTTCGGTGACCTGCCTGTCCCACGCCTTGCCGTAGAGGGTGACGACCTTCGTGCCCGCGCCGGCGAGCGCGGCGAGGTTTTCGTCCTCCTCCGCCTTCAGCTCCTTGCGCCGCGTCGCGCCGAAGGCGACGAGCTCGGCGTCGGTGCTGACGTCCGCGAGCGCGCGGAAAAGCTCCTCGTCCTTCGGATTCGAGCCGGGCGTGCCCGCTTCTATGTACGAAACCCCGAGCGAGTCGAGCGCCTTTATGACCGCGAGCTTATCAGAGACGGAGAAGGAGAGCCCTTCCGCCTGCATGCCCTCGCGCAGAGTGCAGTCGTATATCTCAAGCATTTTCATCGCTCCTTTCGCCCGCCGCGATAATGCGGTTGACCGCGTTGACGTAAGCGAGCAGCGAAGATTCGATAATGTCGGTGGAGAGTCCCTTGCCTATGAACTGCCTGCCGTCGCAGGTGACGCGGATGCTGACTTCGCCGAGCGCGTCTCCGCCTTCGGAAACGCTGCGTATAGAGTAGTCGTCAAGCTTCATCTTCAGCCCCGTGACGCTCTCGACCGCCTTGAAGGCGGCGTCGACCGGTCCGTCGCCCATCGCGACGCCCTCGCGTTTTTCGCCCTGCCTGTCCAGCGTGACGGTGGCGGTGGAGGAGATGACGTTGCCGCTGTTTACGACGAACGCGGAGAGCGTGTAGGTCTCCGGTATCGCCGCGGCCTTGTGCATGATTATCGCCTCGATATCGTCGGAGGAGATCTCCTTCTTGCGGTCGCAGAGAAGCTTGAAGTCCGCGAAGAAATCGTCCACGCGCGCGGGGTCGAAGGCGTAGCCGAGCGACTGCAGATACTCCTCGAAGGCGTGCCTGCCGGAGTGCTTGCCGAGCACTATGCGCTCCTCGCCCGCGCCGACGTCGGCGGGGGAGATGATCTCGTAGGTGCGGCGGTCGGCGAGCATCCCGTGCTGATGGATGCCGGATTCGTGCGCGAAGGCGTTCGCGCCGACGATGGCTTTGTTGGGCGGCACCGGAATGCCGGTGATGCGCGAAAGCGTGCGGCTCGCGCGGCATATCTGCTTCGTGTTCACGCCGGTCTCGACGCCGAAGACGTCGGCGCGGGTGCGCAGCGCCATGACTATCTCCTCGAGGGCGGCGTTGCCGGCGCGTTCGCCGATGCCGTTGACGGTGCATTCGACCTGCGTCGCCCCGGCGCGTACCGCGGCGATGGAGTTCGCGACCGCGAGCCCCATATCGTTGTGGCAGTGGGCGGAGAGCCCCTTGCCCTCCAGCTCCGGAACGGCGCCGCGCAGATAGCTTATCAGCTCCGCCATCTCGGCGGGCACGGCGTAGCCGACGGTGTCGGGCACGTTGACGGTGGAGGCGCCCGCGTTCAGCGCGGCGCGCACGCACTGCGCGAGGAATTCGCGGTCGCTGCGGGTGGCGTCCTCGAAGGAGTATTCCACGTCGCCGCAGAGCGAACGCGCGTAGGCGGCGCTCTCGGCGATCGCTTCAAGCACCTGCTGACGCGTCATGCGCAGCTTGCGCTCCATATGCAGGTCGGAGGTGGAGATAACGACGTGAAGCAGCGGCGCGGCGGCGTTTTTCAGCGCCGCGTAGGAGGCGTCGATGTCGTGCCTGTTCGCCCGCGCGAGCGAAGCGACGGAAACGTCCTTCACCCTCGCGGCGACGGCGGCGATCGCTTCGGCGTCGCCGGGCGAGGCCGCGGCGAAGCCCGCCTCGATAACGTCTACTCCGAGGCGTTCGAGCCGGTGCGCCATTTCGCATTTTTCTTCAACGTGCATCGAGCAGCCGGGAGCTTGCTCCCCGTCGCGCAGCGTCGTGTCGAATATCCTTATCCTTCTCATAGCGACACTCCCCATTTTAGTGTCATAAATATACATAATAAGAATAACCTCAAAACCTGATTATGTCAAGAAAAATCGCCGCCGTGTCCGCGAAAATCGCGTTTTTGCGGGCAGAATAGAATAACGGGAGTGGTGTGTATGGAAGTGATACGGCTTGAAAACGCGTGGAAAATATACGGCGGCGACGAGCGCGAAGTCGAGGCGCTGCGCGGAGTTTCGCTCTCCGTGCGGGAGGGCGAGTCGGTCGCGATAATCGGCAGCAGCGGCAGCGGAAAATCCACGCTGATGAACATAATCGGCTGCCTCGACGTGCCGACGCGCGGGAGCTTCGCGCTCTGCGGCAGGGAGGTCGCCCGCCTTTCGGAAAAGAAGCTCTCCGCGATACGCCGCGAGCGCGTCGGATTCATATTCCAGGGCTTCAACCTCATACCGACTTTGACGGCGCTGGAGAACGTGGAGCTGCCGCTGCTTTACCGCGGCGTTCCGCGAAGCCGCAGGCGCGAGCTTGCGCTCGCCGCGCTGGACGCGACGGGGCTTTCCTCGCGGCGGGAGCACAAGCCCGCGGAGCTTTCCGGCGGACAGCAGCAGCGCGTGGCGATAGCCCGCGCAATCGCGCCTTCGCCGCCGATAATCCTCGCCGACGAGCCGACCGGAAACCTCGACAGCCGCACCGGCGCGGAGGTGCTTTCGCTGCTGCGCGAACTGAACTGGAAGGGGCACACTCTGGTGGTCATAACCCACGATATGAAGGTCGCCGCCGGCGCCGGAAGAATTATTGCGCTTTCCGACGGAAAAATTGTCGAAGACGCTTGATATTTCGTGATTGTATGTTATAATATAAATATCAAGTTGACAATTCGTTCCGAAGGGGCGAAAAAACGAAAAAATCGGGGGTGCCGCGAATGTCGCTGACGTCGCAAAAAGTGCTGAAACTGCTCAAAGAGGCGGGCGGAGAATACGTCTCCGGCGAAAAAATAGCGCAGCAGCTGGGAGTTACCCGCTGCAGCGTCTGGAAGGCCGTCCTGCAGCTTAAAAAAGAAGGGAATATGATCTATTCCGTCACGAACAAGGGCTATTGCCTCAACTTTTCCCCCGACCTTATCGACGCGGAGGGCATAAAGGCGAATCTGCCGCGCGAATTCGCGGGGGTCGATATCAGGCTCGTCGACAAGACCGGCTCGACCAACGCCGTGCTCCGCGCGCTCGCGGACGAGGGAGCGCCCTCCGGCACCGTCGTCATCGCGCGCGAGCAGACCGCCGGCAGAGGCAGGCAGGGCAAGAGCTTCGAGAGCGAACGAGACTGCGGTATCTATATGAGCCTGCTCATCCGTCCCGCGCTCGAGGCGAACGACGCCTCCTTCGTGACCACCCTCGCGGGAGTCGCGTTCTGCAAGGCGATCGCCGCTTCGACTTCGCTGAAGCCCGCGATCAAGTGGACTAACGACATAGTTTCCGGCGGCAAAAAGGTCGGCGGCATACTCACCGAGCTGACGATGAATATGGAGGCGGGCTGCCCCGCGTACTGCATAGTCGGCGTCGGGATAAACACCGTAACGCCTCCCGGCGGCTACGACGCGTCCATCCGCAATATCGCCGGCTCGATAGAGGAGCTTACCGGCAAGGCGCCGGAGCCGAACGTCCTCGCGGCGTCGCTCATCGAGCACTTCTACGCCGCCTACTTCGGCAGCGCGCAGGTGAAGTTCGGGCAGTCCGACGCTGTCGAATGGCAGCGCGGCTACATAGTCGACGAGGCGCGCGACCTTTCCGCCGTCATCGGCCAGGAGGTCGAGGTCGTCACCGTCAAGGAGTCCTTCCGCGGCACCGCGATCGACATTTCCGACACCGGCAGTCTGATCGTCGCGTCCAACGGCGAATACAGGGAGTTCCGCTTCGGCGAAGTGCATATAATTCTTTGATAATTGCGAAATAACGAACGGAGGCGAATGAAATGATAGAGCTTATGCGCACCTCGGTTATGAACTTCGAGAACGCGATACGCGGGGCGCGAAACCCGCTCAACAGCTGGGCGCGAAGCGACAGCTATTATGACGAAAACGGCAACTACGTCCTGGGCGAAAACGACCTTTCCCTCGCCGTCCGCCTCTGCAAGAGCGGCAGCGACCACCGCAAGTTCGTACGCCAGATATTCGTTTCCGTGGACATCAACGCGCCGCTTTACTGGTGGAAGGAATACGATACTTACAAGGTCGGCACCGTCGCCAACTCCTGCAGCACGATGCATAAGATCCACAGCAAGCCCTTCTCGATGGACGATATGAGCGTCGACCGCATGGACGAAGCGAGCAAGGCGGTTATGCAGCAGGTCGTCGACCGGCTGGAGGCGCTCCGGCTCGAGTATAACGAAACGAAGGATAAAGCCCTCTGGTACAGTATGATACAGCTGCTCCCGTCGAGCTATAACCAGATGCGCACCTGCACGCTGAACTACGAGACGCTGATAAACATCCACCACGCCCGCCGCAGCCACAAGCTGGACGAGTGGCACGTCTTCTGCTCCTGGATAGAGTCTCTGCCTTACGCCAAAGAGCTCATCACCGGCATTTACGACGGGGAACAGGAATAATAACGCAAGCGTTTATGTCATCCTGAGCGAGCGCGAAGCGCGAGTCGAAGGATCTTAAAGACGAGCTATCCTTTTCGGCGTAACGCATTGAAAGAAAACGAACACAAAAACCAAAGCGGCTTCCGGTCGGAAGCCGCTTTAGCGTATTCAGTTGACCTGATACATACCGTTGACGCTCATATAGTCGTAGAGCGTTTTGCCGTGGTTCTGCTCCTGCTTCTGGATGGCGTTCAGCACGTTGCGGACGCCCTCGTCACGGAACTCGAAAATGCAGGTGTCATAGAGCGAGGACGTGTGCTTCTCTCCGGTCAGCAGGTCGGTGCAGAGGTAGCAGTCGTCGTGCTTCTCCGGCGATTCGGAGGCGTAGCATTGAGTGAAGCCGGAGGGGATGCTGCCGCCCGCGGCGCTGACCTGCGGGATCCTGCCCTCGCCGATCTGGTCGAGGTAGCTTAAATGCTGTCCCTCGGCGGAGGAGAGCTGCGTGAAAAGGTTTTTGAGCTGTCCGTCGTGGGCGCATCGGGCGTGCTTGTCGTATTTCTCGATGCAGAGCTTTTCCTGCTCCTTCATCTCGTTGAGCAGGGAGGATTCTTTTTGAGATAACTGCATAATTTCACCTGTCCTTTCGCGCTTATTATGCGCGCTCAAGGCGCGAATATGCGGAATGTAAGAATAAAAAAAGAACGCCCGGCGGGCGTTCTTTTTTTATTCCGTTCTATTGCTTTTTCCTTCTCACTGCCCGCTTTATTCCCGCGGCGGCGCAGAAGCAGCCGAAGACGGCGAGCTCGGTGAGCACTATCGCCGCGCCGTAGGGGAGCTCCAGCGCGTAGGAGACGACGCTCCCGATAAAGAAGCTGCACACGCTCATTACCGCCGCCGTGGCCGTTACGCTGCGGAACGTGCCGAAGACGCGCATCGCGGAGAGCGCGGGGATTATCAGCAGCGCGGAGATGAGCAGCGCGCCCATCAGCCGCATCCCGAGCACTACGGTGACCGCGGTAAGCACCGAGATCAGCGCGTTTATCAGCCCCGTCCGCGCGCCGGACGCCTTCGCGAAGGTCTCGTCGAAGGTGACGGCGAAGACGCGGTTATAGAGCAGTATGAAGGAAACGATGACCGCTGCCGCGAGCGCGATGCTCGCCGGCAGGTCGGAGGATTTGATGAAAAGCGCACTGCTTCCGAAAAGATAATTCGAAAGCTCGCTGTTTGAGTTGCCCGAAAGATAGGAGATCACCACGCCCGCGGCTAGCGCGCCCGCGGAGATCAGCGCGATGGCGGCGTCGCCCTTGATGCGCCTGCTGTTGCCGAGCCGGAGCAGCAGGAACGCGGCGGCGACGGTGACGGGTATCGCGACCGCGAGCGGCGCGGCGTTCAGAGCGGCGGCGACGGCGAGCGCGCCGAAGCCGACGTGAGAGAGCCCGTCGCCTATCATCGAGAAACGCTTGAGCACGAGCGAAACTCCGAGCAGCGCGGCGCAGAGCGAAATGAGCGTGCCGACTATGACGGCGCGGGTCATGAATCCGAGCGAGAACATCTCGCGTATCGTGTCAATCATGGCGGTGCTCACCTCCCGAGAAACGGCGGCAGTCGTCGCATTCGAGGTAGTCTCCGGTCGGGCCGAAGAAGTTGTGGTTGTCGTGCAGGTGGAGCATATGCGTCGCCTTTTCGAGCGCTTCGCCGACGTCGTGGGTGACCATTATGACGGTGATGCCCTTATCGTGCAGGGTGTCTATGACGGAATAAAGCTCGCGGGTGACTATCGGATCGAGTCCCGCGGTCGGCTCGTCGAGCAGGAGCAGTCGCTCCGTGCCGCAGAGCGCCCTCGCGAGCAGCACGCGCTGCTGCTGACCGCCCGAAAGCTCGCGGAAGCTGCGCCGCGCGAGGCCTTCGATGCCCATCAGCTTCATATTGTCCGCGCAGCGCGCCTTCTCGCGCTTCGTGTGAAACGGCAGGCGGCCGCGGCAGCCGGAGAGCACTACCTCGCGCACGCTTGCGGGGAAGTCGCTCTGCGCCTCCGTCCGCTGCGGGAGGTAGCCGATCTGCGTGGGCTTCAGCCCGTCGCCGAACTCTATGCTCCCGCGCTGCGGCTTTTTCAGCCCGAGCAGCGCCTTGACGAGCGTCGATTTGCCGCTTCCGTTCTCGCCGACGACGCAGAGGAAGTCGCCTTCGCCGACGTGGAAGGTGAGGCCGGAGAGCACCTGCCGCCCTTCGTATTCAAAAGAAAGATCTTCGCATTTTATCAGCATGGCGTTTCTCCCGTTCAGTCGGAGTTTTTCAGCGTTTCGAGGTTCTCGCGCATGAAGTCGAGGTAGCCCCTGCCGGAGTCGAACTCCCTGCGCGTGACGCGGTGGCAGGAGTGTAGCAGGGCGGTTTCTCCGCCGACCTCGTCGGCTATGCTTTCGGCGGCGGTCGTGTCCGCGCCCTCGGCGTAATAGATGGTCCTGACGCCGTTCGCCTTCGCCTTTTCTATCAGCGTTTTTATCGTTTTCGCGCTCGGCTCGGTGTAGTCGGCGCAGCCGGGGAAGGCGGCGTAGTATTCCACGCCGTATTCGGCGGTGAAGTAGCGGAAGGGGAAGCGGTCGCCGAATATCAGCGGCTCCTTATGCTCCGCGAAGTACGCGGCGAAGCCATTGTCGAGCTTTTCGAGCTCGAGTTCGTAAGCGGAGCAGAGCGCGCGGTTGAAGCCGGGTACGATGTCGGAGGCCGCGTCCGCTATCGCCTCGCAGATGCGCCTCGCGTTGGCGGGGGAGGTCCAGATGTGCGGATCCCAGCCGCCGTCGGCCTCGCCCTCCATGCCCTCGACGAGCTGCTCCTTCAGCGGCGCGACGAAGTCGATGAGCTTCAGCGCGTTGACCTGCGCGTCGGCGGAGTCGAGAAGCTGCTGAAACGCGCCGTCCTCCTCGCCGCCTGTGTAGACGAAGAGCGCGCATTCGTTGACGAGCTTGACGTCCTTCGGCGTCGGCTCGTAGGAATGGCTGTCCGATCCGGGCGGCACGAGCAGGACTACGTTCACCGCGTCGCCGCAGACGTTCTTCGCGAAATCGTAATAGGGGAATATCGTCGCGACTACCGTCGGCTTGCCGTCGTCGATCTCCCTTTCGTTTACCGTTTCGCCGCAGGCGCAGAGCCCGAGGCAGAACGCCGCAGCGAGCAGCAGCGCCGTCAGCCGGAGCGCTCCGCGCCGTCCCGCGGGCCGCGTGTTTTTTTTTTCGTTTCCTCGTTTCAAAGTATCACTTCCGAAAATGAAAACTATTTTCATTTTGTGATTTTATCACCGCTTTCCGCTTTTGTCAAGCGCAAAAGGGGAGAAATAACGCGCCGCTATTGCATTTTTCGGAAAAAAGTGCTACAATAGACCGTCAGAAATAAAATGAGAGAGGTAAATATCATGAGCGAAACAAAAACTGCCGCGAAATCGTTCAAGTGGGACCGCATCATAACCGGAGTTCTCGCGATAATCATCGGAGTACTCTTCATTATTTTCAACAAGGAATCCGCTAACGTGCTCTGCATCATTTCCGGTATAATCCTGCTTCTTATCGGAGTCGTCGCCGCCGTATCGTCATTTTCAGACGGCGCCATGCTCGGCAGGTATTCGCTGATGCTCGGCATCGCGCTCGCGCTTGCCGGCGCGCTCTGCATCCTTCGACCGACTATGATAACAAACGTTCTCAGCGCGATCTTCGGCATAATAATCGCCGTTGACGGCGCGTTAACCTTCATCGACGCGATCGACTGCGCCAGAGCGAAGATGAAGGAGTGGCGCATACTGATGCTCATCTCTGTCGTTTCCATAGCGCTCGGCGCGGTGATAATGTTCGTCGAGAGCACCGCGATAATGATCCTCGCCGGCGTCTTCCTCATCATCGAAGGCATAATCGACATCGTGATAATCAGCCTGTTCGGCAAGAAGATCAGGAGAGCGAAGAAGATAGTCGCCGAGGTCGTCAGCGTCGAATCCGCCGAAGCCGAGCCCGTCCGCGCCGAAGCCGCGCAGGTCGCCGAGGCGAAGACCGAGGCCGAAGTCGACGACGTCATCAGCGACGTTCCGAAGGTGGAGGACTGACCACGCGTAAACGTTGAAAGCGCCGCGGAGTCCGCGCGCCGTCCCATCCCGGCGGAGGGGCAGGCGGAGAAGCGGACGCGGCGCCGGACGTATATTCACACGCCGCATCCCGCAGGGAGCGACAGTAAGGAGTAAATTATGAACAAAAACACAAAGCGCATCAGAAACCTTGTTTTGCTGGCGATACTCGCCGCGCTCATCGTCGGCCTGCAGTTCATCGGCGGGATCAGCATAGGTCCCTTTTCGATAACGCTGACGCTGATACCGATTGTCGTCGGCGCGATACTGCTCGGGCCGGTGTTCGGCGCGGTTCTCGGACTGGTTTTCGGGCTGATCGTCTCGATTTTCTCTATCACGGGCCGCGATCCGGGCGGACAAATGGTTTTCGCCGCGAGCCCGGTGATCGCTTGGGCGCTCTGCCTGCTGAAAGGCGCGGCGGCGGGTTTCCTGCCCGCGGTCGTCTACCGCGCGGTGAAGCAAAAGACGCTCGCCGCGTATCTCGCTTCGATGACCGCGCCGGTCGCGAATACCGGCATATTCATCGTCGGGATACTGCTTTTCTTCCGTCCGCTGCTTGAAACCTGGGCGGGCGGTCAGAACGCGCTTGTCTACGCGATAACGGGCCTCGCCGGAATAAACTTCCTTATCGAATTCGCCGTCGCGGTGTTATTTGCCCCGGCGGTAGCGCTCGTCGTCAAGAGCGTGGGGAAGTCGTATTTTGAGTAACGCTCACGGAGGTGACGCATGAAGCTTGTCGAAATGAACTGCCCGAGCTGCGGCGCGGACCTGAAGCTCGACGCGGACTGCGCCAAAGCCGTCTGCGAATACTGCGGCGCGTCCGTGCTCATCGACGGAGCGGAATACCGCGACGCCGAGCTCGAGGGTTACGCCTTCGAGAAGGGCAGACAGCGCGCGATGGCGGAATACGAGCCGCCCCGCCGCCGCATAACCTGGCTCTGGGTGATCGGCTGGATATTCATGTTCCCCGCGCCGATAACGATCCTCGTCACGCGCAGCAAGACGCTGAAACAGTGGCAGAAGGCCGTTATAATCGCGCTCGCCTGGGGCGCCTATCTCGCGATAGGGCTTTTCGGAGGCAAGAAAGAGCCGGACAAAAACGCCGGTGCTCCGCAGGCTTCGGTATCAGCCGCCGCTGACACGTCATCCGATGATTCCTCCGCAATCGAAACGCCTTAACGCGCGGAGTGGATTATGAATACTATATACGGGGCATGCCGCCGCACGCCCCGTAAAAAAAGAACCGCGGTTAGCGCAGACTAACCACGGTGCAGGAAACGGAGGTATCGCATGAAAGAAACGCTTTTCGGACTGCTGATACCGTTTATAGGCACCGCCGCGGGCGCGGCGTGCGTCTTCTTTATGAAAAAGGAGCTCGGCGCGGGCGTGCAGCGCGCGCTGACCGGATTCGCCGGAGGAGTTATGACCGCCGCGTCCGTGTGGAGTCTGATCATTCCGGCGATAGAGCAGTCGGCGCACATGGGGCGCTGGTCGTTCGTTCCCGCGTTCGCGGGCTTCTGGCTGGGAGTCCTTTCCCTTTTGTTGCTCGACCGCGTGATACCGCATCTTCACAGAAACGCGAATCAGGCCGAAGGGCCTAAAAGCCGTCTGGCGAGAACGACTATGATGGTGCTCGCCGTGACGCTTCATAATATACCGGAGGGAATGGCGGTAGGCGTGGTTTGCGCGGGACTTCTGAACGGCTCGGGGGATATAACCGCCGGCGGAGCGATGGCGCTCGCGATCGGCATCGCGATACAGAACTTCCCGGAAGGCGCGATAATCTCGATGCCGCTCCACGCGGAGGGCAAGAGCAAGAGCAGGTCGTTCGTTTACGGCGTGCTTTCCGGCGTCGTCGAGCCGGTTTTCGGCGGGCTGACGGTGCTTCTCGCGGGGCTGATAGTGCCCGCGATGCCGTATCTGCTTTCCTTTGCGGCCGGAGCGATGATTTACGTCGTTGTAGAGGAGCTGATACCGGAGATGTCCGCGGGCGAGCACTCGAATATCGGCGTGGTGCTTTTTTCGGTCGGCTTCACGGTAATGATGGCGCTCGACGTGGCGCTGGGATAGAGGTAAAATATGGGAGATTCAAAAAAGTTTTTCAACCAGACGAGAAAGCCGGAGGGACGCCTCGGCAGAAAAATGATAAAGCGCATGAACGCCGGCCACGACCTTATGGCGAAGTGGGGGATGTCCCGCGCCGAAGGGTACGCGCCGGAGAATATGCTTGAGATCGGCTGCGGCGGCGGCAAGCACGCCGCGGAGCTGATGGAGAAGTACCCGTCCGCGCATATGACCGCGGTCGACTATTCCGAGCTCAGCGTGAAGACCGCCGCGAAGCGCAACCGCAAGATGATAAAGGCTGGCAGATGCGCCGTCGTGCAGGGCGACGTGTCGAAGCTGCAGTTCGCGGACGGAGAGTTCGATTTCGCCTCCGCGTTCGAGACGATATACTTCTGGCCGGGGCTGGAGAAATGCTTCGCGGAGGTCGCCCGCGTGCTGAAAAGCGGCGGCGTTTTCATGATCGTCAACGAGTCGGACGGCACTGACGAGCGGAGCCTGAGTTACGAGAAGATAATCGACGGGATGAAAAACTACACCGCCCCGCAGATCGAAACCGCGCTGAAGGCGGCGGGCTTCGCGGAGGTCAAGAGCTTTCATCACGAAGCCGAGCCGTGGATCGCCGTCTTCGCGAAAAAGTGAATCGACTGAACGAAACGAGCTGAACGAATTTCGTTCGGCTCGTTTTTGACGTTGTTTTTGCCGCTTTTTCGACAAAAACGGGCGTTTTGTCGAAAAATGTCGAACGAATTACGGCGGAAAATGTCGGGAAATGATTGAAATAGTATGAAAAAAGGAGTATAATTCACAATATAAGGAGCCTGACATCTGAGGAGGTTAGCGCGGTGGAGTACAAAGTATTGATAGCCGACGATTGTTTCGGGAGCGTTGAAGACGCGGAACGCACCGTCACGGGTTACGGTATGCGGGCGTTTTTCTGCGAACGCGACGGAGATGAGCTTATCAGGCGTATAGATGAGCTGAAGCCGGACGCTGTCGTGATGAACGTCGCGATGCGCGGAACGGACGGGTTCGGCGTTCTCGCCCGAATGAATGGTGACGCACGCGCTCCGAAGTTCATTTTGACTCACCTCGGCGGCAGTACCGCCAAAGTCATGGAGGCTATGGAGCTGGGCGCTTCATACTGCATCGAACTGCCGATAGACCGCCATCTTCTCGCGGACAGGCTCGATATGCTGCGCTACAGGGCGGAGTGCGCCTCCGTTTCCGCAGCGGCGAAGCCGAAACGCGATACGGAAGCGGTAATAGCGGATGTGCTGCACGAGCTTGCGGTTCCGGCGCACATAAAGGGGTATCAGTACCTGCGCGAGGCGGTTTCGCTTTCTCTGCGCAGCGCGGCGCCGGTCAGCTTCGTGACGAAGGAGATATATCCTGCGGTCGCCAGACGCTTCGGCACGACAGTTTCCTGCGTCGAACGCGCGATAAGACACGCGATAGAACTCACGTGGGACCGCGGAGACGTCGACGTGTTGAACGGGTTTTTCGGATATACCGTCCGAGCGGATCGCGGAAAGCCGACGAACAGCGAATTCATCGCCATCGTCGCCGAAAAACTGCGTACGGATGTGATGTAGAGCAAAGCGCCCCCGGCGCTTTGCTGCCGAACCCCGCGTCGCTTTGCTCGCGTCGTTCTGAGCTCGTATTCAAGTCCTCTTATCCGAAAAAAACGGGCTGAATGTGACGTTCCGAAAAGCGTATTGCAAGCCATCGTGGATGATATGCTTCCCGATATCCGCGCTTTCTTTGAATCCGAAGAAGGCAAACGCGAGTTTGAGGAATGGAAAAAACAGCGTGAAAAGAAACCGGCTGAGGGAGAAAAAGAACGTAAGGAAAAATGATTTTTGCCGCCGGAGCAATTCGGCGGCAAATTGCTATTATACTATATTCTGTTTTTAATTCTTGCTTAACCGCCGTTCAGAACGGCTTTCTTGTCTTGGCTTGGAAATTGGGTATAATAGAATCAGAAAGCACATTTTAGGAGGGAAAAATGAATATTGGTTCGATTATTAAAACAAAAAGGCAGCAAAAGGATTTGACACAAGAACAGTTTGCTGAGTATTTTAATGTTTCAATTTCAGCAGTTTCTCAATGGGAGAGTGGAAAGACGGTACCGGACTTTTCGCTGTTAATTCCGCTTTCGGAGTTTTTCGATATCACGCTTGATGAACTACTCGGCAAAACACCGGGTGAAAAGAAAAAAGCGATTGAGGAATACGATAGACTGAACGGCGAGCTGACGAATAAGGGCGAGGTTGATGCGGCGATTGAGCTGTGGCGCGAAGCGCTTGCGCGTTATCCGGGGGATTTCCATTGTATGCATATGCTTCAGTCAAACCTTTTCTTGTCATATTGTGCCAATCACGGCAACGAGGCTTCGGAAAAAAAGGCACAGGAATGTGTTTCCCTCGGTGAGCGAATTTTGCGCGATTGTAAAGAAGATGAGTGTAGACAAGGCGCTATCCAGATTTTGACATACATCTATTCTTTCAAAGATCTTCCTTTCTCCGACGAAGGCAAGGCTGTAAGCTATGCAAATATGGCAGGCGACGCTTCTGTTTGCCGTCAGCAACTGCTTGAACACGCATATTTTTCAAAAGAAAGCAAGAATAAAAGGCTTGAGACCAAACATTATAATCGCTTATTCTATGCCGAAAGGCTGACGCAAAGTTTGGTTTATGACGATGATATCCCCAAGGGATACTATCTCAAAGCTCTGGAAACGGCGCTCAACATATGGAAACAGCTTATTTATGACGAAAACTATTTGTTTTATCACACAAGAGTTGCGGAGATTTACTCATATATTGCTTCTATACACGCTGGGAACGGAGAAAAGAAAGAAACGCTTGAAGCGCTCGAAAGAGCCCTTGAACACTCACACAAATACGATACGCTTCCGCCAAAAGAACAAAACTATACGAGCGTTTTAGTCTGCAACGCTTCCTCCGATCCGTCGAAATTCTCAAAAAACTATACGGAGACCCATACTCAGCTGGTTTTGGATCGTATGAAACAAAAAGAATTTGATTTTTTACAAAAAGATTCTGATTTTTTGGCATTGATAAGAAAATATGAAACAGTATAAGGAAATGCGGCGGGGAGTTGATCTCCCCGCCTTGTGCGTTTATCGGTATATGATTTCGTTCAGAACGACCTCTTCGGCGCGGTTGCGGATGTTGTTCATCCGGTTCACCCAGCCCAGTTGATCCGTGCGTTTGAAGGATTCTGTGACGCCTTCCGCTGTTGCGTATTGTCGGACGAGTGATTCAAGCATTTCCGTTGCTGCTTGGTTGACCTCTTTGAGATACCCTTCAAGTGTTCCGTTCATGCGCATAACGCCGACGGTTGACGGGCGGTTCTGCTTAAGAAACTCATAGTGCCTAAAGCCCCATACTCCGATGTTACCGATGTTCAGATTCATTTTCTTGACCTCCGTTTTTCAATTTGGTTTTTTCTTGCTTGAGGTCAAATTCAGATCGCCGAAATAAATGACAAATCCGAACCCTTCGCCAATCGGCCTTGGGTTCGGATTTGTACTGTTTGGTGCGGATAAGAGGACTTGAACCTCCACGAAGTTGCCCCCACTAGAACCTGAATCTAGCGCGTCTGCCAATTCCGCCATATCCGCGTATGCTTCTTTCGGAAGCGCAAGAGTTATTATACCGCCCGCAGGGGTGTTTGTCAAGCATAATTTTCACGCATTTGCGAAAAAACAGGAACACTTTTGCGAAAAAAATTGCTTTTCTGATACGAAAAGTGTGGACTTTATCTGAAAAGTGTGTTATAAATATGTTATATAGGAAAATAGCGGATTATATGTCGTGAACAAATCCGTGCGTCCGGCGCCGTCCGGACGTGATGGGAGGCGGAATAAATGTCAAAATCCAACCGCGCGTTCGTAGCGCGTTGCTTCGCGGTCGCGGGACTTATCATCGTCGCCGTGTTCTGCCGCGGAGTAGCACGCGGAGCGGGCAGCGACTTTCTTGCGGAATTCCTCAAATTCGTCAGCACCTTCATCTATATAGGTATGCTGACGGCGTGGGGATTCTCCGTAGCGCGCCGTGTGGTGCAGAAGCAAACGAGACGTCTGCTTACGTTTGCGGCGGTCGCGGGAGTGTTCCTGCTCGCAGCCACTGAGTTCGTTTCGCTCTTTTTGCTGAACGTGACCGCGGCTAAGATTCTTTTCTATCTTTGCTGCGCCGCCGCGCTTGCGGTTCCGACCGCGGCGCTGCTTACCGCGTTCTGCGTCGGCAAGCCGGACGGATACCGTCTGCCGAAAAGCGCGTATCTGATATGCATACCCGCCGCGCTGATAGCCGCGTTCGTCGCCACGAACGACCTGCACGGTCTCGTCTTCACCGAGCTTCCGCTGCGCGGAGCGGATGAAGCTGCGTACGGCGCCGGTTTCTACGCGGTTGCAGGATGGGCTGCCGTCTGTATGCTCGCCGCGCTGATAATAACGCTCGTCAAGAGCGGCAAGCGCAAGAAGGGCAAGTACCTCTGGCTGCCGCTACCGGTCGCGATTTCCGCGACCTACATAATCCTCTACGCGATCGGCGCGCCGTTCCTTCGCGGCAACTTTGCCGACGCGGCGATGTTCCTTTGCCTCGCGTTCGCGGCCTTCTTCGAGAGCTGCATGCACTACGGTATGATACGTTCCAACGCGCTCTACGGCGATATGCTCCGTGCGGCGCAGGATATATCCGTCCGCCTTGTCGACGTGAATTATGAAGAGCTGTGCGCTTCCGTCGACGTCGACCCGATGAGCCGCGGTGAAATGATGACCGCGTTCGAAAGACCGGTTCGCGTGCGCGGCGGCAAGACGCTTTACAGCGCTCCCGTCGGCGGCGGCTATGCCTTCTGGACCGAGGACGCGAAAACGCCGGACGTTTCCTTTGAGGAAGGGGGTGCGGACAGATGACACAATTCTCTCTGCTCGCTCCCGAATGGCGTCTGCTCCTCGCCGGACTGCTTTTCATAACGGCCGTCGCGGAACTCGCGCTCTGCATCTATCAATACGTTTCCACGCATAAGATAAGGCATTGCATAAAGGACGCGATTGTATTCGTTCAGTTGCTGCTGATGCTCGCGCTGATAACAGCGGAGGGGAGCCCGGATCTCGTCGGAGATACGATCAAGCTGCCGTGGCTCATATTCCCGGCGGTCGCGATAGCCGTGTTCGTTCGCTTGTATTTCGGCTTTAAGCATGAGAAGAGGCGCGACGAAAGACGGCTTACGCCGTTCGCGGTCAAGCAGGCGCTTGACGGACTTGCCGAAGGCGTATGCTTCGCGGATACAGACGGCAGACTGCTGCTTGTCAACGCGAAGATGGAAGCGCTCGCCCGCGAGCTCGTGGGACACGATCCGAAGCTTATCGGAGATATCGAAACCGCTGCCGCAGATGCTAACGGATACTTCCGTTCGTCCGACGGCAAGGAGTGGAGCTTCAAGTTTACGCCGCTTTACGGCGAAAACGTCGAGGGCTTCACACAGGTGACCGCGGTTTGTATCACCGAGGGCAAGTTCTGATAAACCGTTCATACGAAAAGCGTCTCCGCTGAGCGGAGACGCTTTTTTGCGTATTATTCAAATATTCGGGCGATTATTCAAAAAAACTCTTGACAAAGGGGAAAAGACGGGTATAATAATAATTGAACTCAATCAAATTGAGACAAATTAAAAAAGGAGGGCAACAAAATGTCTATCTATGATTTCAAAGTCAAAACAATGGATGGCGGCGAGGTTTCGCTGGCGGATTACAAGGGGAAGGTACTGCTTATCGTAAACACCGCGACGGGCTGCGGCTTCACCCCGCAATATGACGCGCTGCAGGATCTTTACGAGGCGCATCAGGCGGACGGTCTGGAAATACTCGACTTCCCCTGCAACCAGTTCCACGAGCAGGCGCCCGGCGACGACGAGGATATCCACAGCTTCTGCACCGGCCGCTACGGGATAACCTTCCCGCAGTTCTCGAAAATCGACGTCCTCGGCGAAAATGCCGACCCCCTCTTCAAATACCTTTCGGAGAACACGCAGTTCGAGGGCTTCGGCAAGAGCCCGATGACTCTTATCCTCAAAGCGGTCGTCAAAAAGATGGATAAGGATTATAAAAAAAACGGCAACGTGAAATGGAACTTCACGAAGTTCCTGATAAGCCGCGAAGGCGAGATCATCGCCCGCTTTGAGCCGACGGCCGATATGAAGGACGTCGCGGAAAAAGTCAAGGAGGCGCTCTGATGCGTTACGATTACAAAACCGAAAACGTCTGCTCTCAGGTCATCAGCTTTGACATCGACGGCGACGTTATCAGCAACATAGAGTTTTACGGCGGATGCAACGGCAATCTAAAGGCGATCAGCAAGCTCGTCGACGGGTGGACGGTGGAGAAGATCGAGCAGTATCTGCTCGGCAACACCTGCGGACGCCGCCCGACCTCCTGCGCCGATCAGCTCGCGAAGGCGGTCAGAAAGGCCTATAACGAAACTCACGCCGCGTAAGGAGATAATACTATGAAAACAGCTGTATCGTATTACACCAGATCCGGCAACACCCAAAAGCTCGCGGAAGCGATCGCGGCTGCGCTCGGCGTTACGGCCCGCCCCGTCGCCGACGGGATCGAGGACGAAACGGAAATACTTTTTCTCGGCAGTTCGCCGTACGCCTTCGACGTTGACGGCGCGATAAAGGAATTCGTCGCCGCCTGCGCCGGCAAGGTCGGCGTTATAGTCTGCTTCGGCACCTCAGCTTCCGGAATGTCCACGCGCAAAAAGATAAAAGCGGCCGCGGATAAGGCGGGCGTAAAGGTGTGTGAAGAATATTTCAACTGCCCCGGCCGTTTCAAATTTATGCACAAGGGACGGCCGAACGACGGGGACGCCGCGGCCGCGGCGAAGTTCGCCGTTGATATTCGGGATAAGCTTGCGTCCGGGCGGTAGCTTTCGGAGGATATTATGGATAAATACGACGCGCTCAGGCTTGAAAATCAAATATGTTTCCCGCTTTACGCGGCGTCGCGCGAGATAATCAAGAAGTACACGCCGTATCTCAGGGAGCTCGATCTGACCTATACGCAGTATATCGCCATGATGGTGCTCTGGCAGGAGAAAGAGATAAGCGTCAAGAACCTCGGCGCTAAACTTTTTCTCGACAGCGGCACGCTGACTCCGGTACTGAAATCGCTTGAGGAAAAGGGCTACGTAGCACGCCGCAGAAGCGAAGACGACGAGCGCGTGGTGATGGTTGCGGCAACCGAAGCGGGCGCCGCGCTGAAGGAAAAAGCCGTTTTCGTGCCGGAAAGCATGGCAGGATGCGTGCGGCTTGAGCCTCGGGACGCCGCGAAACTCTACGAGTTACTTTATAAGCTCCTCGCTTCGCTGAATTGAAAAACACGCTCCGTACGGCGTACGGAGCGTGAGTTTTTTCTTGCGGAAACGGCCGGGGGATGCTATAATTGTATTCGCGAAACGGAGGGAAGCGAAAATGGCGAACGAAAGCGGCGAATGGGTGGCGCGTGCGTTGAGATATGACGCGCCGGAAAGAATAAAGACTCCCGCGGAGCTGACCGCGCTCGTGAAGCGAAACGGCTTTCTGCCGCTTTTCGCAAACGGCGTTGAGGGCTTCTCGGTCGAGGAGCGCACCTTCGTTTTCGACTGGTGGAGCGACGATCCCGCCCGCGATCCGTGGGAGTGGCGCAAGCTGCTCGCGGACGCCGGAGAGGTCGCATACGGCAAGTTTTTCGCCGGAAAAGCGGGCTTCGTTTCGCTTGAATGGCTGCCGTTTTTCGCGAATTGGCGGCGCGACGGCTACGACTTCGACGCGCTCTGGAGCGACGGCAAGGCGGACCGCCGCGAAAAGCTGATTATGGATCTTTTCGCGGACGGCGGCGAGCTTTTCTCGAACGAGATCAGGCGCCTCGCCGGTTTCGGCAAGGGCGGCGCGAAAAACTTTGAAGGCACGCTCACCGCGCTTCAGCACAAGTTTTATCTTTCTGTGCGCGATTTCCGTCAGCGGCGCAGCCCCGGCGGCGATTCCTACGGCTGGCCCATCGCGGTCTATTCGCCGCCGGAGAGCCGCTGGGGATACGGTCTGCTTTCGTCGGCGTACTCCGAGCCGCCGGAAAGGTCGCGCGAGCGCGTTTTCACCCGCGTCCGCGAGCTTTACCCGAACGCGACTGAAAAGAGCGTTAAAGACATATTGAAATAGAAGACGGTAAGAAAAAGGACGGCCATCTGCGGATGGCCGTCCTTTCAGTGCGTTTTATTCCTTTGCGACGTGCTCGAGGAAGACCTCCGCGAGTTTCGGATCGAAGTGTGAGCCGGATTCATCGCGGATGATTTTCAGCGCCTCGTCGACCGGGATCGCCTTCTTGTAGCAGCGTTCGGAGATCAGCGCGTCGTAGACGTCGGCAATCGCCATAATTCTCGCGGCGAGAGGTATGCTTTCTCCCGAGAGGCCTTCCGGATAACCGGTTCCGTCCCAGCGCTCGTGATGATAGGTCGCGATATCGGAGGCAAACTTCAGATATTCTTCGTCGGTGACGCCGCTGAGGGTCTGCCTTATGACCGTGCCGCCCTCGGAGGCGTGGCGTTTCATCTGCTCGAACTCATCGGGCGTCAGCTTGCCGGGCTTCTTCAGTATATCGTCCGGAACGACTATCTTGCCGACGTCGTGCATCGGCGCGAGCGCGTACAGCTCGGAAACGAAACGGTCGTCAAGCTTGTCGGCGTAGACTCCGTCGTTTCGCGCGCTTTCGGCAATGCTCTTGACGAGGTTGCTCGTGCGCGAAACGTGCTCGCCGGTTTCCGCGTCGCGGCTTTCTATCAAGCTTGCCATTCCGGTTATGATGTTTTCCTGCATGCCCGACAATACTTTCTGATCCGCGAGCAGCTTCGCCTTGGCGTCCTGCTGGACGAGGTCGTTATAGTATATGTAGCAGAGGCTGGCGCAGACGCCGATGGCGATGTAATCGGTGTAGACCTTAAAGAAGACCAGCGGTATGATGCCCGAAAGCATTACTATCGGTATCATAACGATGGTGAAGACGTCTCTGCGTTTGAAGCGTCTGCCGACCATTATCAGACTGCCGATGAGGAAGAGCAGGCTGACGATATAGAACGCCTCGTAGATTATATAGAGCTTGCCGCGGAAGTAGGTACCGCTGTCGTCGAAGTAGAAAATCCAGCCGAAAAACAGCGATAGGATCTCGAGCCCCGCGTGTATCAGCAGCAGTATACCCGATACCTTTATCATACGGCGCATACCGAGCGCGCCCGCGAAAAAGACGGGCAGCATAGGAGTCAGCGAGAACTGTATCGCCGTCAGTATCGAGAGCGGCACGGCGACGATTTTGCCGTACCCGCTGAATTTCAACGCCAGAACCTCGGCCGCCGCGCAGAGCATGACGGCTAGGAAGGTGCAGATATACCAGCGCTTCTGCTCCTTAGTGAACGCCGAATAAGTTGCGACGTGGATAAGCATCGCGAGCATCAGCAGCTCCGTGATAACTATGGCGAAGATGTAAAAGTTAAATTCCATCAATCGGCTTCTTCTTTCGAGAACGGATAATACTTGAGGAAGATCTCCGCGAGCTTCGGGTCGAAGTGCGAACCGGATTCGAGGCGTATCGTGGCGAGCGCCTTGTCGACGGGCATCGCTTTTTTGTAGCAGCGCTCCGAGACGAGCGCGTCGAATACGTCGGCGATCGCCATTATCCTCGCGGAAATCGGGATATCTTCGCCCGCGAGCCCCTCGGGGTATCCGGCGCCGTCCCAGCGTTCGTGGTGATAGGTCGCGATGTCGGAGGCGAATTTGAGGTATTCCTCGTCGGTGATACCCTTGAGTATCTGCCTTACTACGTCGCCGCCCGCCGAGGCGTGAGTCTTCATTATTTCGTATTCCTCGTCCGTCAGCTTGCCCGGCTTGCGGAGTATACTGTCGGGAACGATTATCTTTCCGACGTCGTGCATCGGCGCGAGCGTGGTGAGCAGGGATATGAAGCGCTCGTCGATTTCCTCAGGATAGATCCGCTCGATCATCGCGTTCTCGGCGATCGCCTTGACGTAGGCGCCGGTGCGCGAAACGTGCTCGCCGGTCTCGGTATCGCGGCTTTCTATAAGGTTCGCCAGTCCGGATATCGTATGCTTCTGCATATCGGTTATCTTTTCCTGATTGGCGATCAGCTCGGCGTGTATATCCTCCTGAACGAGGTCGTTATAGTAAATGTAGCAGAGGCAGGCGGCGATACCGATGCTGATATATGCTATATGTATTTCCATCAACGTCATCGGGATAATGCCCGCGATGAGTATTACGAGCACCATTCCTATCGTAATAGTGTCTCTGTGACGGAACTTCCTGCCGACCACGATCATGCTTACTATCAGATAAAGCAGCGCGAGGAAGTAGCAGACGGTGTAGATAATAAAAAACTTTCCGCGGTGATACCCTTCTGCGTCGAAATAAAACACCCAGCCGAACGGCGCGGAAACTATCTCGATCACCGCGTTTATCATAAAGAACCGCACGGCCCTTTTCGACTCCTTATGCTGACCGAGCGCGCCGGAAAAGAAGACCGCCAGCAGCGGCGAGGCCGAGAACTGGATGACGGTTATTATGGTCAGCGGTATCGCCCACGAGGGTTTGTAATACCCGCAATGGACGGCGAATTCGGCGGCGGAGCACACCATAACCGAGGCGAAGGTCATAATGAACCAGGCCTTCTGCTGACGCGTGAAGCCGGAGTAGTTTATCACGTGCAGCGTCATGGCTATCATAAGCAGCTCTATGAGGATTGTAGCGCTCATGTAAAAGGTCATATCGTTTTCCTTTCGCGGTTACGGCGCGAGCTCCATCGGGGATTATTCGTCGATGATTTCCGTATTGCCGTCGCTTTCTTCCGGTTCCTCTTCATTCTTCTTGACGGCGGAGTCGATGGACTTGCCGAAGACGAAGAAGCGCTGGAACAGGAACTCGGTAACGAGGTTGATGAACATATTAATAAATGTGACGAGGTATTCGTTCCACCCGAGCGTCATCGTCAGATAGTGCTCAAGCATTGTGGAGAGCGGGGTGAACACGGCGTAGTATCCGGCGACCTTGAGCATCGCGATCGGCACGTTGTTGGCGGATTTGAAGGTGAACTTGCGGTTGAGCGTGAAGTTCCACAAAACCGAAAGGACGAGCGCGATCAGGTATGATACCCAGTAGGGGAAGTGCCAGACCTCGTTCATCAGAGTGAAGCTGCCGATTTGTATGATTCCGGCGCTTATAGAAAACAGCATGAACTTGATCGTGCGCACGAATTCTTTTTTGCCTTTGCTTTCCATTCTCTGCCTCTTTTCAAAAATATATAGACAAATTATATCACAAGTCGCCGCGTTTTTCAACAATAATCTTACGGCGCCGCGTTTTCGTTTCGCCGCCGCGCGCCGGCGAAAAAGTTACAAAAAGGTTACAAAACTGTAACTAATTTGTAACCGTTTTTTTCCGTCAACCGTGCTATAATGATAGCGTAAGATGAACGAAGGGAAGCATTTAAGATGAAACGCGTTATTGCATTGATAATACTCGCCTGTATGGCGGTCGGTCTCTGCGCCTGCGCGCCGAAGAAGGAAAACGGCTTCGTGAAGCTGGAGCTCGGCGACCTGACGAACTACGGCGTGAACTCCATTTCCGTTTGGGGCGACGAGGCGCTGATAATGCTATACAACAACGCCGCCGACGCCGAAACGCCTTATGAGCTGCGCCGCTGGGATCTGAAACGCAACAGGCTCATCAACGAGATGAAGCTCGCGTCCGACAACGGATACGGCTGCTCCGCCGCCTATGACGACGCCGGCGTCGTTATTATTACGTATATGCGCGGCGAAGACCGGGAAGTCACGGTCGGTTACGACCGCGACTTCAACAAGCTCGACAACTACGTTCCCGAAAAGGTCGATCCCGAGGCGCGCTACAAGGCGCTCGGCGTGACCGATTTCTGGCAGGAAGACTGCTGCGCCTTCTACGACAGCGGCAACAAGCGCGCGATGATATTCTACGACGACCCGAGCAGGATATACTTCGTCGAAACGGACGCCGAATACGGCGCCGCGAAGTACGGGATGAAGATCGCGTACTGCAAAGACGGTGAGGATAAAAACTCATTCCACCTGACCGATTTCGCAAAGGGCGGGATAATCAACCGCGCCGATATTTCCACCGTGCGCGAGGGATATTACAACGCCTACGCCAACCAGACGGTCATGAACGACAAATACGTGCTGACGGTGCTGGAGTTCGAAAAGGAGAGCGACCGTCCCGAGCCCGACTATGACGGCGATGACTTCTCCTCGGAAGAGGAATGGAGCTCAGAAGAGGAGAGCTCATCCGAGGAATCGGAGAGCAGCGGCGAAAGCTCAGAAGAGGAGAGCTCGTCCGCGTTCTCCGACAGCGCGGAAAGCGAGCCGCCCGAGTCCTCCGGAAGCTCCGAGCCGGAAAGCTCGTCCGAGCCGGAGAGCGTCGAGCCCGAAAGCTCCGCCGGCGAAACCTCATCCGAGCCGCAGCCGAACGCCGCGGACGTCATCGAGCTTGTCGATGAGGAAGAGGACTGCGAGGGCGCGGGCGAGGAGTATGAGGGCGAGGACTGCAACTGCGGTTACGACGGCGACTTTCAGGCGGTCGAGACCGCTATCGACGTCTACGTCTGGGACTTCACCGTCGGCGCGTACGAGACCGCCGACAGCGCCAACGTGACGTCCGTGAACTTCGGCGAGATTGAGGAGAAGGCGAAGGCGCGCGCCGACGAGATCGGTGAAAAGTACGGCGTCAAGATCATCATCAACCCCGAGGAGCGCACCGACGAGAACGGCATCGCCGACCTCGAGAACAACGACACCTTCGTGCCCGGCTATATGAACCTCGATATCCTCGACGAAACGCTCGGAAAGTTCCCGCAGGGCATCTTTACCGAGATGCTGAACGACGGTATGTTCGATGAGTTCCGCCTCTATATCGCAAAGCGTATAAACGACGATTTCTCCGCCGCTTACGCGAACAACTGCAACGGCATACTCTATATCGCGCTGACGACCTCGTTCTTCAACGAGTCCAACATCGCCCACGAAATGATGCATTCGATGGAATACCGCATGGACGATATATGGGACAGATGGCAAAAGCTCAACCCGAAGGGCTTCGAGTATTACGGCGATCCGCGCGAGGCGAACGACACCGACTATGACGAAAACTACTTCGTCCGCGGCTACGGGCAGGCGAATCAGCTCGAGGACCGCGCCACGGTCTTCGAGGAGCTTTTTATCTCCGGAGACAACGAGGATCTCGAAAGCTGGTGGTATGCCGACAAGCCCGGCGTCGTCGCGAAGGCGAAGTTCCTCTGCGCCGAGATACGCAAGGCGTACCCGAGCGTCGCGGCGGTCGACGAGGCGGTCTGGGAGCGCCGGATCAGAGGGCTCTGATAATGAAGAAGATACTGTTCGTCTGCCACGGCAATATATGCCGCAGTCCGATGGCGGAGTATATTTTCCGCGATGAAGCCGGCAAAGCGGGGCTGGAAGCGTACGCCGAGTCCGCCGCGACAAGTTCCGAGGAGATATGGGGCGGCGTGGGCAATCCCGTATATCCGCCGGTGAAAAAACTGCTCGCGGAGCGGGGCATAGACTGTTCGGATAAGCGCGCCCGCCTGCTGACGAGGCGGGACTACGCCGGCTTCGACCTCATCGTCGTGATGGACGGCGCGAACCTCCGCAACACGCTGCGCGTATTCGGCGGCGACCCGGAGGGAAAGGTACGCAAGCTGCTCGATTTCACGGGCAGGGGAGGCGACGTCGCGGACCCGTGGTACACCCGTGATTTCACCGCCGCCGAGCGCGATATCGACGACGGCGTCCGCGCGCTGATCGGGTGTTTGAAGAATAACGCATAAGCGTACACAAAAAGCAAAAGACCTGCCGGATCCGGCAGGTCTTGTTTTATTATTCAGTTATCACTGCAGTTTGCTTATTGCGCGTTCTATCGCTTCGCGCTCCTCGCCGCTGACGATGCCCCATTCCTCTTTCATCAGACGCAGGGCTTCGCGGTACGCGCCGACGGCTCCGGCTTTGTCGCCGCGTATCTCGCATATATGCGCGATGCTCACCGCGCTGTCGATATACTTCGGCGACGGCTGAGCTTCCTGTCCTTTGCGATACCACGCGACGGCTTTGTCGTATTCCTGACGCTGCGTGTATATATCGCCAAGCGTGAGCGCCAGACACCACTCCCGGTCGTCCGTGCTTTCGAGCTCGCGGAGCAGTCTTTCGCTTTCGTCTTTATCGCACGCAGCCGCGGCTATGAGATAGCGGTACATAGGCGTGCGGAAGGTGCCGTCTATGGCTGCGAGCTTGTCGAGCCACGCGCGCGCCTCGTCGAGGCGGCGGTCGTCTATGAGGTTATCCAGCAGCCACATCAGCGCGGCGCGGTTAGTCGGATTGCGGCGGCAGTAATCGCCGAACCACTCTATGAGCTCGTGGTGATTGCGCGCGTTCCAATCGGGTATATAGCTGCCCCAGGCGTTCGCCAGCTCGCTGACGGCCTCTCTGTCGCTGCCGGTTTTCTCGACCGCGCGTCTGCCGAAATCCGCCGCTTTGAGGCGGAACTGCTCTGCCTGATTGTTATAAAGCTTTGTCATTAGCAGCAGCGCCCTGCCTTCGAGCTCCGGATCCTCGGCGAAGGCGGCGAGCTGCCGCTCGATCTGCTTCAGCTCGGCTTCGTCGAACATACCGCGGCTGTAGATATGATTCTCTATGCGTTCCATCTGCTGATCGGGAGTCATGGCGAAAAGCTGATCGATCGTGACGCCGAAGAAGACGGCGATCTCCGGCAGCAGCTGAACGTCGGGTATGCTGTTGCCGCATTCCCATTTGCTGACGGTCTGCGCGGTCACGTTAAGTGCTTCCGCGAGCGCTTCCTGCGTGAGCCCTCTGCCGTCGCGCAGACGGCGTATTTCTTTTCCGATTTCCATATTCGGTTTCTCCTTTGCTTTTGATGATCCGATTATAGCAGACCGAAAAGGAGGATTCCAGCGACCGCCGCGCGAGGCGACTGTCGCGTCGGTTGAGTTCTCCGTAGCGGCGGAAGTCACTTCTTCTCAGGCGCAATCGTGAAGCCGAAGGAGAAGCGCTTTTCGGTGAAGCGGTATTTGTCGAGCAGGCGCGGGCCGCAGCTGTTCGTGCCGATGCCGCCGAGCGCGCCGTCTACGGTGAGCACGGAGTGCTTTGGCGCGGGCAGCTCCCACGCGTGCGCGGCGGCTTCAAGCTCCGAAACGTTCCAGCCGAGCAGCGAGAAGGCAAAGTCCGCGTCCGCGGAAACGTTCAGCGCCGCGCCTTCGCCGCGGACGGTCAGCTCGCGGACGTTCATGCGCTCGCCGCAGTCCTGCGGCTTGACGCTGTAATCGAAGCGTTCGGGCAGCGCCGCCTCGAAGCGGCCTATCCGCGTCGCGAGCGTCTTATCGGGATAGCTTTCGCCCGCGCCGCGCCCGAACCACGCGTATTCGCGGAAGTCCTTTTTCAGCGGCAGTGCGAGCCCGAAGCGGGGGAGGGACGGCGCGCCTTCCGCGACCTCGACTTCGGCGCGGAAGCCGCAGCTCCCGTCGGTGAAGAAGCGGTATTCGAGCGCGACCGCGAAGGGCGGCGCGACGACGTCGCCGCCGAGCGTGATCCGCGCTCTGACGGCGTTACCGACGGCGCTTATCTCACGCGCCGCGGAACGCATATCGTAGAATCCGGCTTTGCGCCACTCTTCCTTTTCCCAAACGTCGTTATCCGTCGCGGCGCGCGCGGCGCTGAAATACGCCGGCTCCGCGAGCAGCTCCTCGCCGCCCGCCTTAATCGAAACGGGCAGGCCGGAGAGCTTGGATATGATATATTCCGCCTCGCCGGCGGTTATTCTTATTTCGGTATCGCTTTCCGCGATCGCGTCCGCGCCCTCGGCGCCGGAACGCGCGGGGAGCGCGTATTCGCCTCGCGTGAACTGCTTGAAGCAGACCTCGTTCATATTCCGGTCGAGCACGGAGAAGGTGACCGCCGCGAGGCCGCCGCCGTCGGGGAAGCGGAGCGGTATGACCGCGCTGCCGAGCGGCTCGATGCGCGGCATCGCCTCGGCCTTGAGCGAAACGCGCCTTCCGTTCAGTTCGCCGAGCGTTTTCAGCAGGTACCCGTCCGACGGGGTGAACGAAAGGCGGCTCGTTATCCTAACGCCGCCGTCCGCCTCCTCGAAGGCGAATGGCGCGTACGCCTGCTTCAGCTCAAGCAGGCCCGAATGCGGCTTGCGGTCGGCGGAGACGAGCCCGTCCATGCAGAAGTTGCCGTCGTGATACGCTTCGCCGAAGTCGCCTCCGTAGGCGAAGCGCGGGGAGCCGTCGGCGTTTTCGCCGGTCTTTATCCCGTGGTCGCACCATTCCCAGACGCAGCCGCCGCACATGCGCGGCTCGGAGTATATCAGCTCCCACCAGTCGGCGAGCTCGCCGTTGCTGTTGCCCATTGCGTGATTGTATTCGCAGAGGAAATACGGGCGTGAGTCGGGGCGCGCGAGCTGCCGTTTTATATCATCGAGCGAGGGGTACATACGGCTTATGAAGTCGACGCCGGCGGGGTAGTCGCCCTCGGGCGTCATATCCGCGGAAGCGCCCTCGTAATGCACCGGACGCGTTGCGTCGAGCTTATGCAGCAGGTCGGCGCAGGCGATGAAGTTCCCGCCCCAGAAGGATTCGTTGCCGAGCGACCATATCACGACGGAGGCGCGGTTTCTGTCGCGCGCCCACAGCCGCGTTTCGCGGTCGAGCAGGGCGTTTTTCCACATCGGCTTTTCGGCAATATCCTTCGTCAGCGCGTAGTCCGGCGCGGCGGTGAGTACACCGTGCGCCTCGACGTCCGCCTCGTCGATAACGTAGAAGCCGTATTCGTCGCAGAGCTTGAGAAAGCGCGGGTCGTTGGGATAGTGCGAGGTGCGTATCGCGTTGACGTTGTGCGCCTTCATCAGCTCGAGGTCGAGTCGCATATCGTCGGTCGTGACGGCGCAGCCGCGCTCCGGGTGCGAATCGTGGCGGTTTACGCCGCGCAGCTTGACCGGCGCGGAGTTGACCTTGAATACGCCGCCGTCCGTGGCGACGCTGCGGAAGCCGACGCTCTCGTATATCTTCTCGCCCGCGGCGGATATTTCGAGGGTGTAAAGCTCCGGCGTTTCCGCGGTCCACAGCCGAGGCGAAGGAACGCGCAGTTCCGCGCTTCCCGCGCAGTCGGCGGAGGCGATCACGCTTTCGCCGTCGAGCAGTCGGAGCTTGCAGGGCGCGTCGCCTTCGAAGCGGAGCGCGCCGTCCGCGCCCGCGGTAACGGTGTAGTCGCGCAGGTGTCCCTCGCTCCGCGAGAGCAGATAGACGCGGCGGAAGATACCGGAGGTGCGCCACTTGTCCTGACATTCGAGATAAGTCCCGTCGCACCATTTCAGTACGAGTATCGCGAAGCGGTTGCGCCCTTCGCGCAGGTATTCGGTTATGTCTATTTCGGAAGTCGAGTGCGACACCTGCGAATAACCAGCGAAGCGGCCGTTCACCCAAAGGTAAAAGCAGGAGTCGACGCCCTCGAGGTTTATGTAAGCGCGTCCGCGCGGAGTCAGCTCGACGTCGCGCAGATAGAGCCCCGCGGGGTTTTCGCGCGGAACGAACGGCGGATCGTAGGGGAACGGGTAGCGCACGTTGATATACGCCGGCTTGTCGTAACCGTTCAGCTGCCAGACGGAAGGCACGTTCAGCGTCGCTTCCGGCAGCGGATAGTCCGCGCCGACGGCTTCTTCCGGCACCGCCTCGGGCGAAGCGTAAAACGCGAAGCGCCACTCGCCGCAGAGCGACGTGAAAAGCGACGACGCGCCGCAGTCCGCGAGCGCGGAAGCGGCTTCGCGCGGAGTCACGCGGTCGCTCCCGGCGTAGGGGATGTAATACGCCCTCGGCGCCTCGCAGCCGATATGCAGTTTTTCGGTATCCTGATGGTATTTCAGTTCCATACTCCCACCGCCTTGATGATTTATCTCAACCCGATATTATTGTTGTAAACAAAGAAATGCGCGTAGCCAGCGTTCGACTGCGAACTGTATATCCCTTCCCAAATGCCTTCCCACGTAGCCGTGGGGTCGTCGACCAGCACGTAGGCGTCGTAGGTGTCGTAACGGGCTGTAGGCGGATTATCGCCGCTGAAATGCAGCAGGTATTTGAAGCTGCCCTTGCGGTCGGTCTCCATGCCTTTGCTGTCGCGCACCGTGAAGGAGTATTCCTCGCCGTCGAACTCGACGAGGCAGAAGAAAAGCACCGGGTAATTATCCTTTTCGCGCGCGTAAAGCTCGGAGCTTACGCTTTTATCGTCAAGAGTGTAATACTGCGCGAGCAGGACCGACGCGGGCGTGTTTTCGGCGACTGCGGCATAAAAATCGTCCCATACGCCTCCGCCGGAGGTGAGGGCGCCGCCCTCAAAGACGACCGTATCCGTGTCCTTCGCCCACTCCAGCGCCTCGTCGGCGGAGCAGACTTTAAGCGCGTAACGCTCGGCGGGGCTTAAGCTTTCGCCCTCCGCACCG
Source organism: Clostridia bacterium (assembly GCA_017620395.1). NCBI lineage: Bacteria > Bacillati > Bacillota > Clostridia > Clostridia bacterium. Next base: position 62,926 of record JAFZQJ010000006.1, read on the forward strand.
CACGCCGCCGCCGTCAGTCCGACGGCGATCAAAAGCAAAACAGCGATTATTGTTTTCATATCTTACCTCCCGAACGGCTGCCGCAGTTTTTTAATGACAAGCCGTTTCATAAATAAGACACGGGAAAAGGCGAAATCTTACATAGGGTTTTTGTCGGCGATACCGTTCGCCTGCTATTGAATTATACCAGAAATCGCGGCAAAAATAAAGAGCAAATAAAAAACGCCTCGAACGAGGCGTTCAAATATTTCAAAGCTGTTTCTTTATCTCGTTCAGGGCGCTTTTTTCGAGGCGGGAGACCTGCGCCTGCGAAATGCCGATCTCGGCGGCGACCTCCGTCTGCGTCCTGCCCTTGATATAGCGGAGCGAAAGGATGTGCCGCTGCCGCGGGGAGAGATTGTTTATCGCGTCCTTCAGCATTATTTCCTCTATCCAGTTCTCGTCGCTGTCGCGCGGGCTGCTTATCTGGTCCATAACGAGTATCGCGTCGCCGCCGTCGTTATAGATCGGCTCGCTGAACGAAAGCGGATCGACTATCGCCTCCATCGCGATAACGACCTCCTCGCGCGGAACGTTCATCTTCTCCGCCAGCTCGGTGACGGAGGGTTCCCTGCCGAGCTTCGTCAGCAGCTCCTCCTTCGCGCGCAGGGCGCGGTAGGCGGTGTCGCGTATCGACCTGCTGACGCGGACGGCGGAGTTGTCGCGCAGGTGGCGGCGCACCTCGCCGATTATCATCGGCACAGCGTAGGTCGAGAAGCATACGCCGTGCGACGGGTCGAAGTTGTCTATCGCCTTTATCAGCCCGATGCAGCCGACCTGAAAGAGATCGTCCGGATTTTCGCCGCGGTTGGTGAAACGCTGGATGACGCTGAGCACGAGCCGCAGGTTGCCGCATACGAGCTTGTCGCGCGCGGATGCGTCGCCCCGGCGTATCCTTTCGAGCAGCTCGGTCTTCTCGGATTCCTTCATCAGCGGAAGCTCCGCGGTGTTCGCGCCGCATATTTCGACCTTGTTCGTCATTGCCGTACCTCCCGTAAATTACGCTTACGGAAAAAGTATCGGCAGATATAATCTTTTTTATTCAGTGTACTGTTTATGGGACTTTAGTTGAATTATAATATCCTCACCAAAAAACGGGAGGAATCAAAATGGGGTTTGAAATCAAATCCGGAATTCTTATTGAATACGAGCCGGAGCCGGGAGTAACGGAGGTTGAAATACCGGAGGGCGTAACGGAGATAAAGGAGTTTGCTTTCGCGGAAGACTGCGAGAAGATAAAGTCGATCGCAATCCCGGAAAGCGTCACGCGGATCGGCATATTCGCGTTCGCCGGTTGCAAGGGCCTGAAAAGCATACGGCTGCCGCGGAACGTCAGGAAGGTCGAAAAAAACGCCTTCGCCGCGTGCTACGGGCTTAAAGAAATACTCGTCGACGAGCGCAACTCGCGTTATGCGTCCGTCGACGGCGTGCTTCTGACGAAGGATATGAAAGAAATCGTAATTTTCCCGTGTGGAAAGCCGGGGCATTACGTTGCGCCGGAAAGTGTGTCGCGGATACGCTCGAGGGCGTTCAGCAGATGCCGCCGGTTGCTTTCCGTAACTCTGCCGGGGAGGATCAAAAGCATCGATTTTGAGGCGTTCGACAGATGCAAAGAGCTTGAATTCGTCGATATACCGAACGGTGTCGAAAAAATAGAAGGATACGTTTTTTCGGATTGCAAAAAACTGCGCCGCGTCACGGGGATAACGGAGGATACGGAATTATCCATGACTGTGTTCGACAGATGCCCGGGTATGGCGGACGCGGACGGATTCATTATAAGGAACGGAGTGCTTTACGAATACTTCGGAGAAAGCGAAACCGTAACGATACCGGAAGATGCAAAAGAGATAGGTCGCTATGCGTTTCAGCAGCATGCCGAGATCAAGAAGATCGCAATTCCGGAAAGCGTGCAAAAGATCGGCAGCGGTGCGTTCTGCGGGTGCTGCGGGCTTGCCGACGCGGACGGTTTTGTCGTGGTAAAGGGCGTGCTTTACAGTTATCACGGCAAGGGAGGCGCGATCTCCGTCCCGCGTACCGTAACGGAGATCGACGATATGGTGTTTTGCGAATGCGATGACGTCGAATCGATAGTTATACCGGAGACCGTGAAGAAGATCGGCTCCGGCGCATTCGCGGGATGTGGCGACAGTTGCTTGAAGGAGGTTACCTTTTTGGCGGACGATCTTGAATTCGATGAATTCAAAAACGCTTTTTACGGCGACGAATGCGTACGCATCCGCGGCCGCGAAGGTTCGACCGCGCAGCAATACGCTCTGGAATGCGGGATACCGTTTGAAATCATGGAATAAACGCCGCAAAGCCCTCCGGATACTTCCGAAGGGCTTTGCTTTTACACCAGACTTTCCAGCTCGCTTTTGAGCCGCGAGAGGATGCGTTTTTCAAGCCGCGAGATGTAAGACTGCGAAATGCCGAGCTTGTCGGCGACCTCCTTCTGCGTCAGCTCGCGCCTGCCGCAGAGGCCGAAACGCAGCTCTGTAATCTCGCGTTCGCGCGCGCCGAGGCGCGAAACGAGCTCGGCGAGCACCGTGCGCTCGGCTTCGCTTTCAACGCCGCGTCCGATCTCGCTTCCGTCCGAGCCGAGCACGTCGGAGAGCAGCAGCTCGTTGCCGTCCGCGTCGGCGTTCAGCGGCTCGTCGATGGAGACCTCGGCGCGCAGACCGCTTATCTTGCGCAGATACATCAGTATCTCGTTCTCGATACAGCGCGAGGCGTAGGTCGCCAGCTTTATGCCGCGGTCGGGTTTGAAGGTTTCCACCGCCTTTATCAGCCCGATGGAGCCGATGGAGATCAGGTCTTCGATGCCCGCTCCGCTCGTTTCGTATTTCCGCGCTATGTAGACGACGAGCCGAAGGTTGTGAACGATCAGCGCGTCCCGGGCGGTCCTGTCGCCGCCGAGCCGCGAAACGTATTCCGCCTCCTCCTGCGGCGAAAGCGGCGGCGGCAGGGTGTCCGGCCCGTTTATGTAAAAAACCTTCCCGAAGAATCGGGCGAGGCGCTCTTTCAGCCAAATCAGGAAGTTCATATCTCCGCTCCTTTGCGCTTCTTTTTGCTTGTTTGCGGCAATCCGCGGAGCAGCTCCGCGCCGACCAGAGAATCGTATCTCCCGTCGGACGAAAGCGGCCCCGCGACGACGGCGACGAAGACGTCGCCGGTCTCGTATTCCGCGCCGCCGGAGATCACTCTGACCGCGTCCGGACGGAATGCCGGCAGCGCCGCCCCGCCTCCGAAGGCGCCGCGCGCGGAGATGAGGCGGTAGCCGTGCCCCCATTCCGCCGCCTCGCGGCAGGGGCGTCCGCGGAACGCGGGGCGCGCGGGCTTCGGTATCAGCCGCGCGACCGCGGCGTACTCCGCGACGAGCACCGGCGCGCCGGAGACCGGCTCGGTCAGCCCGTTTCCGGAGTCGTAGAGCGCGTTCAGCGCCGCCGTCCGTCCGCCGACGCGGAGAAGCACCCGCGCGTGACTTTCGCTCCGCTTCGGCAGCAGGCGGCTGAATATCCACACCGCGCAGTAAGAGCCGCCGATGAGCATGAAAAGAAAAAGCGGGTCGACGTCTATATAGATCGCGTCGCCGCTTATGACGACGCCGTCCGGCTTCAGCAGCGTGTACGCTCCGAAGGCCACGCCGCCGAAGCCGAAGCTGACGGCGTAAAACACTCCCAGCGCCTTGAAATATCCCGCCGCGGTGCGCGCTCCGAACGCCGCCAGCGCGAGCACGGCGGAGAAGAGCAGCTTCACCCCCGCCGTCGCGAGCAGCGTAAGGTTCGGAAAAAACACCGCTACGGAGTATGCGGCTCCGAGCGCGGCGCATACGGTCAGCCGCAGTCCGGAAAGGCGGCGTTTCAGTATCCTCGCGGTGACGGCGAGCAGAGCGAAATCGATAAAGAAATTGACGCAGAAAAGCACGTCGGCATATACCGTTTTCATTCGCTCCACCCCCGTCCCGCGCTTTATATTATAGCCGCCCCGTCCTGCGAGAAGAGGTCGAAAAAAAGGCGCGGAAAAACATTTTCCCGCGCCGCCCGTAACGCCGTGAAAAAAGAAGGGGTTGAATTTTTTTCGATTATGTGATAAAATTCAGCGTAACGGCGGCATTGGCGCCGTATCCCATTCACGGGAGGAACGAATAATGAAAGCGAAAAAACTTCTCATATTACTGCTCGCGGCGCTTATCGCGCTGTTCTCGCTCTGCGCCTGCGGCGGCGACGAAACGAAGGGCGATCCCGACAAAAGCGGCTCGGTCGACGACAGCTACGCCGCTTCGTCGGACGAAACGCAGGACTCCGGCGAAAGCTCCGGCAGCTCGCTGAACGATAACTACTTCCAGTCCTCCGTGATGCTCTGATATGAAAAAGCCGCTGGGGATCTACGTTCATATTCCGTTTTGCGTGAAAAAATGCGGTTACTGCGACTTCTGTTCGGTAACCGATTTTTCGCTTATTCCGGCGTATATTTCGCGCCTCTGCGCCGATATCCGCGCCGCGGGCGAAGCGCACGGCGGCGAATACCGGGTCGACACCGTCTATTTCGGCGGCGGCACGCCGTCCTGCGCCGGAACGGAGCTGATAAAGGCGCTGGACGCGATCCGCGCCTCCTTCGACGTCGACGCGGACGCCGAGATCTCGTTTGAAGCCAACCCCGCCACCGCCGACCTGCCTCTGCTGAAGTCGCTGCGCGAAGCGGGCTTCAACCGCCTCTCCGTCGGCATCCAGTCCGCCGATGAAGGCGAGCTGAAAAAGCTCGGGCGCATCCACACCTTCCGCGACGCCGTGCGAACGGTCGCTGAGGGCAGAGCTGCGGGCTTCGGGGACGTCGGCGGCGATATGATGCTCGGCATCCCCGACCAGACCGCCGCGTCCATGCGGCGCACGATATACTCCTTCGCCGCGCTCGGCCTCGACCACGTCAGCGCGTATATGCTGAAGATCGAGCCGGATACCCCGTTCGGCAGAAACGTCCCGTCCGGTCTGCCGGACGAGGAGCAGACCGCCGAAATGTACCTCGCCGCTTCCGGCCTTCTCCGCGAGCTCGGCTATGAACGCTACGAGATAAGCAACTTCGCGAAGCCCGGCTTCGAATGCCGCCACAATATGAAATACTGGTCGCTCGGCGACTACCTCGGCTTCGGTCCGACCGCGCACTCCTGCTTCGGGGGCAGGCGCATCTCGACAGAGGGGAGCGTCGCCGACTACGCCGCCGGCAGAGCGTATAAAAAAGACCGCGGCGAATGCGGCGGCGCGGACGAGTATATAATGCTCGCGCTGCGCACCTCCGGCGGCATAGACCTCGCGCTCATGCGCGAACGCTTCGGCCTGCGCTTTGCGCCGAACGCCGTCACCGCCGAACTCGAAAAGCGCGGGCTGATCCGCGTTTCCGACCGCATAACGCTTTCCGACGAGGGAGTGCTCCTGTCGAACTCCGTCATCACGGAACTCACGGACGCGTTTGCGGAGGTTGAATAATATGAGCGATATTCATATCGATGCCTGGTTTTCGGCCTTTTGCACAAAATAATATATCGATTTTTATGCAACTTGACGAAGAAATTGTCGCATTTTCGTCTTTACAAATCGGAAAAACTGATATATAATATACATCACGTTAATTCGAGGCGTGAGCGCACGTGTCTCCATGATCGGTGACACTGTATTTTTTTCACACTTTTCACCGAAAGACGCAAGAACCGCAGGGAAGGAGGAAGAACGCTTGCAGACGAACGATTTCGCGCGGGTCATAACCTTAATCAGAAAAGAAAAAGGCATCAGCCAGAAGCAGGCCGCGGCGGAGCTCGGCGTTTCTCAGGCGTTGCTTTCCCATTACGAAAAGGGCGTGCGCGAATGCGGGCTCGATTTCGTTCTCCGCGTCGCGGATTACTACGACGTTTCCTGCGACTACCTGCTCGGCAGGAGCGCCGACCGCCTCGGCACGACCATCAAGGTCGACGAGATCCCCGAGGAAGAGGGCGGCGACAAGGCGCTGCGCGGAAGCGTGCTTCCCACCCTCAACAAGAAGCTGATAGTCAACTCGCTGAACGTCATCTTCGATATCCTCGCGGAATGCGACAACAAGACGCTCGTCGTCGAGATGTCCGATTACATCATGGACGTCGTCTACAAGGCGTTCAGGTATATCTATTCCGCGAACGCGGGCAACACCGCCGCGATGTTCAAGCTTAACGAGGAGATATTCCCGGAGCTCATCGCCGCCGATATGCTCATCCGCGAGACGAAGATAAAGGCCTGCCTCGGCAAGGCGCACGTCGAGGGCGTTACCGCCGCGGAGAAGGCGAAGGAGCTGAAGCTTTCGCCCGAGAAGATAAGCAAAAACTGGCCGTCGCTTTCCGGCTCGCTGCTGAACCTTATCAAGACGGTCGAGAACGAACAGGAAGCCAAATAATTTTGCTATGGAACGGTTGGACGGATACGTATCCTCACGCGCGAATATCACGCGCCGGGACGCGAAAGCCGCGATAAAGCGCGGCAGGGTAGCCGTGGACTGCGCCGTCGAGCTTTCTCCGGAGCGGAAGATAGATACCGAAACGGTGAGCTTCGACGGCAGGGAACTGCCGCGGAGCTCTTTTGTTTATATCATGATGAACAAGCCCGCCGGCGTGCTGAGCGCGTCGGAGGACAGGCGGCAGAGCACGGTCGTGGATCTGCTTCCCGAAAGCCTGAAGCGGCGCGATATTTTCCCGGTCGGCAGACTTGACAAGGACACCACGGGGCTGCTTATTATAACGAACGACGGAGCCACCGCGCACCGCCTGCTCGCTCCGGCGTCGCACGTCGACAAGACGTACGTCGCTCAGCTGGACGGAACGCCGACCGCTGCGGACGCCGCCGCCTTCGCGGAAGGGATGGAGCTTGCGGATTTCACCGCGCTGCCCGCGAAGCTGGAGCCGCTCGGCGGCAACCTCGCCCGCGTGACGTTGCGGGAGGGGAAATTCCATCAGGTCAAGCGTATGTTCGCCGCGCGCGGTCTGACCGTGCTCGCGCTGAAGCGCGTCGCCTTCGGCGGCGTGACGCTGCCGCCCGACCTTGCGGAGGGCGAAGCCCGTCTGCTCACCGCAGCCGAGCTCGCGAAGCTCGGGGTAGAGGAGTAAAAAGCGCGCCTTCCGGCGCGCATAACATAATAACATATTAGTTTAAATTATTGTTTTGGAATGGGGGTGTGATTATGAACGGAGAGAATTGTACTCACAATAAGGGTAATGTAGTCAATGAATGGCTTACTGGTGATGATGAATGCAATGCTTATTCAAAAGAATATGAATGTGGCGGTGTTTATAATAATAACTATATGGATATTATTGGGTGCAGAGACCACGATTGCTTTTGGAATTGTTCTAAATGTAAATATCAGAAAAAAGATTCATAATATAACTACCAAAGCGTTTTTTAAAAATGCAAGGTGATTAATAGTTTTATGTCAATTACCCAAAAAGTTTTATGCACCATTTGGAAAGTACCCTTCCGGCGTACATAACAAAAAACAGACGGATTGCTCCGTCTGTTTTTTCGTTTTCAAAAACCGGAAACTTACTCGGCCTTCTCTTCAACGGCCTCGGCAGCCTCTTCGACCTTCTCTTCGACGGTCTCGGCAGCCTCTTCAGCCTTTTCCTCGACGACCTCTTCGACCTTCTCAGCCTTCTCTTCGACGACTTCGGCGGCCTTCTCGACCTTCTCTTCGGCGGTCTTGGCGGTCTTCTTCGCGGCCTTCTTGGTTTCCTTCTCGATAGCCTTCGCGTCCTTCGCGGCGGCCTTGGAGACCTTCTTCTCTTCCTTCTCGGCGGCCTTGGCTTCCTGCGCGGACTTCTCGACCTCTATGATCTTCTTGCCGTCATAGTAGCCGCAGTTCTTGCAGACTCTGTGGGACAGCTTGAGCTCATGGCACTGCGGGCACTCGGCCATGCCGGGTACGCTCGCCTTCCAGGTATTCGCGCGTCTGCTGTCGCGCTTCGCTTTTGAAACTTTTCTCTTCGGTACTGCCATCAGTACGCACCTCCATATGTAAAGGGTTTTTATCCACTCAAAAGGACACTTGATATATTTTATATGAAACCTTGCGGTTTGTCAACAAAAACTTTTTCAAAATTGCGATTTTTTTGCAGTTTCACGCCTTCGCGGCAAAAATCGAGGAATGAATCTCCGTATAAACGAAGCTTCCGGGCGTCAGCGCGCGTATAACGTATACCGCGAGCAGCGCGATCCCGAGCGCGGTGGCGACGGCGATCGCGGCGCGTTTTCCGCCGGGGAGTTTCCACGCTTTCCTGTGTATCAGATAAAGCAGCGGCAGCGGCAGAAAGAAGACCAGCGGATGATAATACCACGCTCCCGCGAAGTCGAGCTTCACAAGCGAAAACAGAGCCCTGCTCATCCCGCAGCCGGGGCAGGGAACGCCCGTAAGCCTGTGTATCGGGCAGCCTGTCAGAAAGAGCCACAGCGCGAAAAGAGCGCCCGCCGCGAGATGTAACAGCAGCGCGCGTATCAGCCGTTTGCGTTTTGAAACGTCCTTTTCCATGCGTGTATTATACCACGCCGCGGGTTCGCGGTCAATAGCACGATTTCGCTTGACAGGCGCGTAAAACGGTGATATAATACGGTCATTCGTCAGGGGCGTAGGCTCTTATGAGTCTGCTGAGATTGTACCCTTTGAACCTGTTGGCTCACACCATCGTAGGAAGACGAGACGGCGCGGATACGCGGCGTTCCTGCGGGAGCGCCGCTTTTCTTTTTTACCGTCCCTCCCCGCGAAACCACAAGGAGGAAAACAAAATGAACGAAAAAACAAACGCGCGCAAGCTGATCGAAGCTTCGCTTATGATCGCGATAGCAACTGCGCTGTCGCTGCTCAAGCTGCTGGAGCTGCCTTACGGCGGGAGCATAACGATGGCTTCGATGCTGCCGATAGTGATAATCGCCTGCCGCAACGGAGTCGGCTGGGGTCTCGCCGCCGGCGCCGTTTACGGAGGCGTACAGCAGCTGCTCGGTCTTAAGGTGCTGTCGTGGGTCACGTCGTGGTATTCGATACTCGCGGTGATAATCCTTGATTACGTCCTCGCCTTTGCGGTGATCGGCTTCGCCGGCGTTTTCAGGAAGCTCGAGAAGCAGAATACCGCGCTCGCGCTCGGAGCGCTTCTCGGATGCCTGCTGCGCTACGTCTGCCACGTTATATCCGGAGCGACCGTCTGGGCGGGACTCTCGATCCCGACTGCCGCGGCGCTGATCTATTCGTTCGCTTATAACGCGACCTATATGATCCCCGAAACCATCGTACTCGTCATCGCGGCGTATTACATCGGATCTCTGCTCGACTTCCGCTCCGTCGAACCGGTCAGGCTCGTGCGCGGCGAAAGCGGAAGCGTGAGCGGCAGGATCTACAAGCTCATCGGATGGCTGCTTATCGCGGGCGCCGTTGTTTTCGACGTCGTCAGCGTTTTCGGCAAGCTTCAGAACGCCGAGACGGGCGAGTTCGATTTTTCCGGTTTGTCGGCGCTGACGGGCGGAGAGATAACCGCCATGGCGTGCGTCACCGGCGGCGCCGTCGCCGCCGCCTGCGTGCTGTTCGTTATCGCGGCGAAGAAGAAAAAGGCGTCTGCGGTCGCGCGGCCGGAGGAATGATATGAAAACCTGCTTTATCGTCGGCGCGGGAAGCCTTGCGGAAGGCGACCTCGCGTTTGAGAAAGGCGCGGACGGCCTCGTTATCGCCGCGGACGCCGGATACGTTCCGCTCTTTGCCGCGGGTATCGTTCCGGACGTGATCGTCGGGGACTTCGACTCCGCCGCGAAGCCGGATTTCGACGGCGAGATCATCACGCTGCCGGTCGTCAAGGACGACACCGACGTCGGCTTCGCGCTGAAGGAGGGGCTGCGCCGCGGATACGAAAACTTCGTCGTTCTCGGCGGGCTCGGCGGGGAGCGCGTATCGCATTCGCTCGCGAATATCCAGCTGCTTTCCTACGTCCGTTCGCGCGGCGGCCGCGCCGTGCTAAAGCGCGGCGGAACGCGCGCTTTCATCATCGACGGCGCGTTTGAATTCGGCGCCGGCGAAACCGGCTCGATCTCGCTTTTCGCGCTCAGCGACGGCGCGGAAGTCAGTATCCGCGGCACGAAGTACGACGGCAAAAGCGTTTCGCTTTCGCGTTCGTTCCCGCTCGGCGTCAGCAACGCCTTCGCCGGAACGGGCGGGCGTATAGAGGTGCTTTCGGGCGAAGTCCTTGCCGTTACTGAACAATAAAAAAGTCTCCCGCACCGCGGGAGACTTTGCCGTTTTTTCGCTGCTTATCAAAATATCATTCCGAAATAGATAAACGGCATAAGCGTTCCGAAGAATATGCCCGCCCAGACGATATACCTACCGCTTTTTGCGGGCAGGGTGAAGCGCCTGAAGCGCAACGCTATAAGCAGGAGCGGCAGCAGCGGTATGAAGTACCTGCCGCACACGCCCTCGATAACGCCGGACGAGACGGGTGTCCACGTCAGCAGCATAGCCGCCATCACGGCGGCGGCGGAAACGATCCAAATCACGAGAGCGGAAATCCTGCTTTTGCCGGTGAGACTCCCGCGAGGCTCGTCTTCCGAAGGCAGTAAGGACGCGAAAAGCAGCGCGAGCGCCGGCAGCCAGACATAGAACGGCATCGCGAGCTGATGCCAGCCCGTATGCGAGCAGGTCATGGAGGCGAGATAGAAGCCGCCCTTCTTTGCTATCGTCCCGAAGAGCATCCCGAGGGACGCGAACGGATGCGCGAACACGTCAGAGAGTGAATAAAGCCGTCCGTCCGTCCATGTGCATTTTCCGCCGCCGAACGCGCTGAAGAGGCTGCCGCCCTGGATCAGCAGCAGCGCGGCCGCGCCGAGCAGTACCACGCCCACCTTAATCGCGGCCGAGACGCGCTTGTTTGCGTTGAGCTTGTCGGAAGGGATGATGAAAACGAGGAACAGTAGCGGGAAATATACGAGTTTCGACGGAGCGAGAAGCACCGCCCAGAGGGCGCAGAGAAGGATATCCTTAGCGCTTGCTTTTTCCGGCTTTTCGCGCATATAGAGCACCTGCGATACGAAGAGCAGCGCGAGCGCAATCACCGACGGATCGTACGAATACGACGCCGCGAGGTGTATCGCCATAGGCAGGGAAGCGATGATGAAAAACGCGGTCTTGCCGTAGGGAACGCGCTTGATCGCGAAGCGTACCGCGAGGATATACAGCGCGAGATTCGCGAGCCTGCCGATATAGAACGTGGGTACGGCTCCGAAGTGAAGCATACGGCCCAGGGATATCCCCAAAGCCGACGCTATGTACCCGAACGGCGCGGCGGAAACGAATTCCGCCGGAATGAAAGACGCGCCCGCGCCGGAAACGAAAAAATCACAGCCCTTCGCGACGCTCGCGTAGTATTCCGGCGAAAGCCTCGTGCTCCTCAGCGAGGCGAAAAGCTCGAGGTCGGCGTTCCTGATGAGCAGCCGCCCGTCGCCGAACTGGTCGAAATTCAGCGTCAAATAATTCGAAATACGGTAAGCGGATAAATAGTGAGCCGGCTCGTCCGGAACGGTGAACGGCAGGAATACGACCGTATAAACCAAACCGGCGGCGATCATGAAGACGGTGAAGATCCTTTCCGGCTTCATATCGCTTTTTGAGACGGCGAAGCGGAAGCAGACGAGTCCCCCGATCGCCAGGCAGGCAGCCGAAATATATATGACGGCAGTTGTTGTGGCAGGGATGCCGGCGCCGCTTCGCAGTATTCTGAAGAAAAACAAAAGCGCGGTCAGTGCGAAGAGCGCCAGCGCAGCCGCCGTCGCTATATTCTTTCCGTGCTTTCCGAGAGTTCCCCTTAGCTTTCCGCGTTCCATTCTGCGCTCCTTTATGCCGCCCCTCCGGTTCTGCGTCCGGCGGACGCGGAGAAGCGGTATTATGACGATATACGTGTATTATATCATTAAACGGCGAAAGCTTCAACATAAAAAATGAATTTGCAAACGATTGACTTTTTGCGGCGGCCGCACTATAATCAAAGCGTAAGACGGCGGACGCCGCAAAAGGAAAAGGAGAAATAATATGAGCAAGATAGGCGATTTTCTGAAAGCGACGGGAACGTTTTTCCTCGCGACCGAGGACGGAGACAGACCGCGCGTCCGTCCGCTCGGGCTCTTCATCGAAGAGGGCGGCAGGGTGATCTTCGGAGTCGGCAGCTTCAAGGAAGTGTATAAGCAGCTCTGCGCGAATCCGAACGTTGAGATCGTCGCCTGCAAGCAGGACGGCCACTGGCTCCGCTACAGCGGCAGAGCGGTTTTCGAGACCGACCCGAAGTATGAGGAGGCGGCGCTTGAGGCGGCTCCGAATCTGAAAAACGTATACAACGAATCGACCGGCCATCGCCTGATGATGTTCCATCTGGAGGACGCGACGGCCTTCGATATCCCCGTTATGGGCAAGGGCGAAAGCCTGCTCTGAAAAAACGCGGCAAAAAATCGGGAAGCAGATTTGCTTCCCGATTTTTTTCATGTTGCCGCGTCAGAAAATCTTTTTCAGAATCGCCGTCAGCGGGTTGAAAAGGTGGAGATGGAGCTGCAGTATGAGGAGCACGACGCCGACGATGACGATTTTGATAACCGTCGCTATCAGCGCGGCTTTCGCCCAGACGCGCATAGACTCGGTCTCTTTTTTGCCGAACGCCCACATGCACAGCAAAACGACGTAGATGATAATGCCCGCAAAGGGAATTATCGGTATGCAAAGGCGCCACAACCATCCGGTGACGGTCATTTCGCCGTCGGATACGGACTTGCCGTTCTCTTCGGGCGTTTCTTCGGCTTCCGCCGTTTCCTCTTCGGAGGAGATCAATTTTTCGTCGCGTTCTTCCATAAGGATCACTTGCGGGTGTATTCGGCGGAACTGCCGTTGGTATCGGTCAGCGTGAGGGTGTCGCCGTTGACCTCGAAGGTGTATTCAAGAGTAGTGTCGTAGCCCATGACCTCGTAGGTGATCGTGAGATGATCTCCGTCGACTTCATAAGTGCCGCTGAAGGTCATGCCGAGCGCGCCGATCTCGCAGTCGCCGTCGTCGAACTCATAGGAGGAGAGGCCGTATTCGTCCTCCCATCTGCCTTCGAGCTCGTCCTCGTCAAAGCCGGGGAGGTTGGGTCTGTCGCCGCTGTCGTTGCCGGAGGGCGCCGCGCCCTGACGCTTGAAGCTTACGGCCACGTCGTCATCGCCTTCGATGTAGAAGGTGAGCTTGTCGCCGTCGAGTTCATAGTTGTAGGTCATGGTCATGCCCTGGCGCGTCATGGTAATCTTGTCGCCGCTTAAGCTGTAGGTGAAGTCGTCGCCGTCGAGCGTGCCCTTGCCGCCGTCGAGGACCATTTGCTCACCATAGTTACTGAGCCACGTGCCGTCGAGCTTTCCGTTGCCTTTGAGGAAGCCGGGCCAGACGAAGAGCGCGATCGCCGCGAGTCCGAGCACGAGGATTATCGCGATAACGGCGATGAGACCCTTCTTGCTCTTCTTGGGCGTCTCGGAGAATCCGGTGTAGCCGGTCGGATACGGCTGCTGATACTGGGGCTGCTGGGGGTAGCCCTGGGGCTGCTGATACTGGGGCTGCTGAACGGGCGGCTGCGCGTAGACGGGTTGCTGGACCGGTTGCTGATAAACCGGCTCCTGAACGGGCTGTTCAACGGGCGCGGCCTGAACGATGGGGGTGCCGCAGCTCGTGCAGAACTTCGTGCCGTCGGGATTCTGTGCGCCGCAGTTGGTGCAGAAAGATGCCATAAAACAAAACTCCTTTCGGTTATATCTGTACTGATTAGAATGATATCATAGCGCGATATTTTTGTCAACATAAATATTGACGTGTTTCCGCATTGAAAAACGCGCGCGGATATGCTATAATGACCGTGCAGAGAGGTGAAACCATGCCGATAAGTCAGAAAAGTTTGGATTTCCTCGCGGAGAACCGCTTCCGCAACAGCAAAAAGTGGTACGACGAACACCGCGCGGAATATCTTGAATTCGTCGTCGAGCCGCTCGCGGCGATAGTCTGCGACCTTTCGGAAACGATGCGCGCGATCGACGACCGCATCGTCTGCCTGCCGAAGGTGGGCGGCAGCATATCCCGTCTGCGCCGCGACACGCGCTACTCGAACGACAAATCGCTCTACCGTCAGAACGTCTGGCTCTACTTCGGGCGCAAGGACGCGTCCCGCGTCGAGCACCCCGCGTTTTACGCGGATATCTCGCCGGACGGCTTCTCCTACGGCTGCGGTTACTACTGGGCGGGAGCCGACGTGTGCGCCGGGCTGCGCAGTCTGGTGCTCGCCGACGACCCGGCGTTCAAGGCGGCGGCGAAGGCGTTCGAGGGGCAGTCGGTCTTCTCCTTCGGGGGCGAGACGTATAAGAAGCCGCACTACCCGGACGAGCCGGAGCGCAAGCGCCTCTGGCTTGAGAAGCGCAACTACTTTTTCTACCGCGACTGCGGCAAAGACGTTATGTTTTCGCCCGATCTTTCGCGGATACTCGCGCACGATTTCCCGCTGCTCGCGCCGGTATATAAGCTGCTGCTGAAGGCGGAAACGCCGCGCGCCGAGGCGCATTCCGCGCGCCCCGAGTTCGAGTTTTAGGAGGAGCATATGGATATTCTCGAAATTATGGAACAGCGCCATTCCGTGCGCAAATATCTCGACAAACCGCTCACGGCGGAGCAGATCGAAACGCTCGAAGCGGAGATAAACGCCTGCAATTCCGAAGGCGGCCTGCGCATAGCGCTCGTGACGGACGAACCGAAGGCGCTCGGCGGCTTCAAGGGAAAGATCAGCAGCTTCCGCAACGCGGTCAACTATTTCGCGATGGTCGGCCCGGACGAAAAACTGCTTGACGAAAAGTGCGGCTGGTACGGCGAACGCCTTGTGCTGAAGGCGCAGGAGCTCGGGCTGAACACCTGCTGGATCGCCGGCTCCTACAGCGGCGGCTGCCGCGCTCTCGCGGGCGAAGGCGAACGCCTGAGCTGTATTATCAGCGTCGGCTTCGGCGAAACGCAGGGCGTTCCCCACAAAAACAAGCCTGAGGAGCCCCGCTTCGCCGTCGAGGGCGAGGAGCCGGAGTGGCTGGAGCGCGGCAAGCGCGCCGTCATGCTTGCGCCGACTGCGATAAATCAGCAGAAGTTCCGTTTCACGATCCGCGGCGGCAGCGCGACCGCCGAAGAGACCGGCGGCTTCTACTCAAATATAGACCTCGGCATCGTGAAATATCACTTCTTCGCCGCGACCGGCGTCGACTGCCGCAGGTGGAACGAATAAAAACGCGAAAAAAACGACCCCCGTATCCGCGGATACGGGGGTTTTCATTTTTATCACGGAGTTCGCGAGAACATCCGCTTGATCCAGGCGCGCAGCGGAGCGTTCTCCGGCTTCTTCAGCTGCGGGTCGTCCTCAAAGGTCTTTTTCGCGCAGGCGAGCGTGTCGTAAAAGACGTTCATATCGCGCTCGAGGTCGGCGATCTCAAACTCGGGCAGACCGTGCTGGCGTTTGCCGATGAGGTCGCCAGGGCCGCGCAGCTCGAGGTCCTTTTCGGCGATCTTGAAGCCGTCGGAGCTCTTCGCCATAAACTGCAGGCGCTCGGCGGCGGACTCCGCGTCCGAGATCAGCACGCAGTAGGAATCCCACCTGCCGCGCCCGATGCGCCCGCGCAGCTGATGAAGCTGCGAGAGGCCGTAGCGCTCGGCGTTTTCGATCACCATGACGTTGGCGTTCGGCACGTCCACGCCGACCTCGATAACGGTGGTGGAAATGAGTATCGAGATATTGCCGTCGGCAAACGCCTTCATCGTCGCGTCCTTCTCGCGCGGCGGCATCTTGCCGTAGACGAGCCCGACGGAATAGCCGCGGAAAACTCCCTGCGCGAGCTGCTCGTAATACTGCTTCGCGGAGGCGGCGTCCACCTCCTCGTTTTCCTCGACGAGCGGGCAGACGAGGTACGCCTGCCGCCCCTCGTCGACGTTCTTCTTGATGAAACTGAAAATGCGGGTGCGGTATGTGCCGTCCACGGCGTAGGTCGAGATCTTTCCGCGTCCGCGGGGGAGGGAATCGAGAACGGAGATGTCGAGGTCGCCGTACATTATCAGCGCGAGCGTGCGGGGGATCGGCGTCGCGGACATTATAAGAACGTGCGGCGAACGGCTCTTTTCCGCGAGCGCGGCGCGCTGGCGCACGCCGAAGCGGTGCTGTTCGTCGGTGATCGCGAGCCCGAGCGAACGGAAGACGGTGTCGTCGGTAATTACGGCGTGGGTGCTGACGAGCATATCGACGGAGCCCTCCGCGAGCCGCGCCTTTATATCGCGTTTCTTCGCGGCGGAAGTGCTTCCGGTCAGGAGCTCGACGGATACGCCGAGCGGCTCGAAGAAGCCGAGCAGCGTCCTGTAATGCTGGGCCGCGAGTATCTCGGTCGGCGCCATCAGCACCGACTGGTATCCGTTCCCGCGCGCGAAGTACATCGCCGCGGCGGCTACGGCGGTCTTGCCGCTGCCGACGTCGCCCTGAAGCAGGCGCTGCATCGGGCGGCTGCCCTGCATATCGGCGGTGATCTCCGCGACTGCGCGTTTCTGCGCGTCGGTCAGTTCAAAGGGGAGGGAGCGCGTGAAGGGGGTTATGTCGGTCTCGCCCATCGGCGTGCCGGTCAGCCCGCGGTTGCGCCCCTTGATGAGCTGCAGGCCGAGCTGGAAGAGGTATAGCTCCTCGAATACGAAGCGGCGTCGCGCGACCGAAACGTCGTTGTAATCTTTCGGGAAGTGTATGGCGCGGTAGCATTTCGCCGCGGGCGCGAGCCCGTTTTCCGCGCGTACGTCTGCGGGCAGGAGGTCTTCTATCCCGTCGCCGACGGCGTCGAGCACGTTCTTTACGCAGTTTGAAACTATGTTGTGCGTCAGCCCGCCGGTCAGCGAATAGAGCGCGCGCATCCCGCCCGCCTTTGCGACGGGCAGAACCTCCGGCGAGGACATACTGAGCGCGCCGCGGTCGAACTCGACCTTGCCTTTGAAGAGGAACTCCTTGCCGTATTCGAGCGACTCAGCGGTGTATTTGCGGTTAAAAATCGTTATTTTTATCCGTCCCGTGTCGTCGGCGGCGACGGCGGTGAAGACGGTCATATCCTTGCGGATATAGCGTCCCGCGGCGGGAACGACGACGCGGGCGCGGATGAGCGCCTCCTCGTTTTCGCGCAGGTCGCGAATGAACTTTATTTCGTTCAGATCCTCATAAGCGCGGGGAAAATGGCGCAGCAGGTCGAGCGCGGTGTTTATGCCGAGCTTCGCGAAAAGCTTCGCGCGGGCTTCTCCGACTCCGCGCACCTGCTTTATGGGCTTGTTCAGGTCGAAACGCTCCATACCGCGCCTCCCTTCGCGTTTTTTCAAGAAGATTATAACACAGGGCAAAATAAAAGTCACTATATAATTTTAGCAGATTGACAACTCTATTTCAGGATGCTATAATCAAAATGTATTATTAGGTAAAATGGGAGTGAGTATAATGTCGCTCAGCGGAAAAACCGCTTATATAACCGGCGCGTCGGGAGGTATAGGCGGCGAGATCGCGAAAAAATTGCACGCCGCCGGATGCCGCGTCGCGCTGTTTTGGCACAGCGACGAAGCGGCCGCCGCGCTCGCGGAAACGCTCGGCGAAGGCGCCGCCGCGTTCCGCTGCGACGTCGCGGACTTCGCCTCCGTCGACTCCGCGTTTGCGGAAGCGGAAGCGGCGCTCGGCGCCGCGGATATCCTCGTCAACAACGCCGGAGTCGCGCTTTTCGGACTGCTCCAGGACTGCGCGGACGCGGACTTCGACCGCGTCGTCGGCGTGAATCTGAAGGGCGTTTTCAACTG
The DNA here is from genome assembly GCA_017620395.1 of Clostridia bacterium. Taxonomy (NCBI): domain Bacteria; kingdom Bacillati; phylum Bacillota; class Clostridia; species Clostridia bacterium. The sequence goes on from JAFZQJ010000006.1 coordinate 80,845, forward strand.
CTGCAAGCGCGCGCTGCCCGCGATGATCTCCGCCAAAAGCGGCGCGATAGTCAATATCTCGTCGATGTGGGGAGTCGCCGGCGCGTCATGCGAGGCGGTCTACTCGGCGTCGAAGGCGGGGGTCGTCGGGTTGACGAAGGCGCTCGCCAAGGAGGTCGGCCCGAGCGGCATAACGGTCAACTGCGTCGCCCCCGGCGTCATAGATACGAAGATGAACGCGCGTCTTACCGCGGAAACGAAGGCGTCTCTCGCCGCGGAAACTCCGCTCGGCCGCATCGGAACTCCGGCTGACGTCGCGGACGCGGTCGCGTTCCTCGCGGACGCCGCCTTCATAACGGGGCAGACGCTCGGCGTCGACGGCGGATTCATTCTGTGAAACGTGCGGAGACTGCTCCGCATTCATGATAAACCATCAAACTTTTAAGGAGGGGTGCGTGCCGGAGTATCCTCCGCGCACGGCATACTATGCTCGAAAAGAACGATCTCATCGAATTGACGGTAGAAGGCGTAACGTCGGACGGCAGCGGGGTAGCCCGCGCCGACGGCATCGCCGTGTTCCTCCCGCTCGCCCTGCCGGGCGACAAGGTCGAAGCCCGCATCGTGAAGACCGCGAAAAACTGCATATACGGAAAGGTGGAGCGCGTTATCACGCCCTCGCCCGACCGCGTCGAGCCGGACTGTCCGGTCTTCGGCAAGTGCGGCGGCTGCGCCTACCGCGACGCGGAATACGCCGCGGAGCTGCGCTATAAGAAGGATAAGATGACCGCCGCGCTCCGCCGCATCGGAGGCATAGATATCGAGGTGCCGGACGTCATCGGCTGCGCCGGGTCCGACCGCTACAGAAACAAGCTTATGCTGCCCGTCGGCGTCGACTTCGACGGCTACCCGCGTTGCGGCTTCTACGCCAAACGGAGCCACCGTATCGTGCCGAGCGACGACTGCGCGCTGCATCCCGAGGTTTTCATGCGGATAGCGCATTTCACCTTTGACTATCTTATCGCGAAGGGCGTCACGGCGTACGATGAAACTGTCGGCAGGGGACAGCTCCGACATATCTATATCCGCCAGGCGCCGACGAGCGGAGAGATAATGCTCTGCGTAGTGATCAACGGCGACAAGCTCGACTGCGGCGCGCAGTTCGCCGCCGAAGTCACGGAGCGCTTCCCGGAGATCAAGTCGGTCGTTATGAATATCAACCGCGCTGACGGCAACATAATCCTCGGCGCGAAGTGCGTCACCCTCGCGGGCTCGGACTATATAAACGGCACCCTTCGCGGAGTGAATATCCGCATATCGCCGCTCTCCTTCTGTCAGGTCAACTCCGCGCAGACGGTGAAGCTTTACGACGTCGCCGAGGAGTTCGCGGAGCTGACTCCGGAAACGCGCCTGCTCGATCTCTACTGCGGAGCCGGACTGATAGGCCTTTCCATGGCGAACAAGGTCAAGGAACTGATAGGCGTCGAGATAATACCCGACGCCATCGAGGACGCGAAGGTGAACGCCGCCGCGAGCGGCATAACGAACGCGGAGTTCCTCTGCGGCGACGCGCCGGTAGCGGCCGAGAAGCTGCGCTGCGCGGGCAGGGAGCCGGACGTCGTCATCCTCGATCCGCCGCGCGCGGGATGCGCGCCGGCGCTGGTCTATTCGGTCGCGGATATGAAGCCGGAGCGGGTAGTATATATCTCCTGCGACGTCGCCACTCAGGCGCGCGACCTGAAACTTTTCGCCGAGCGCGGCTACAAGACCGTCAAGGCGCAGGGCGTGGATATGTTCCCGCGCACCGCGCATGTCGAGACCGTCGCGCTGCTGACGAGAAGGGACGCGAACTAACGCTTTTTAAAAAAGCATAACGGTATATCGCAAGAGCGTCAAACTCTAACAGGGGGATTGTAATGAAACGAACGATCGCGGCATTGTCGGTTGCTTGTATATTGTTTAGCGTTTTGGGTGGTTGCGGATCGCAGCCTTCAATCGAATATGACGCCAAAGAACAGAGGATTTACGTAACGGGAACAAATGACTACGCGGCGATTTCGTTTCCGGATGAGATAAAAGACGCGCGGTCGGTGGACGTTGAAGGCGACGGGTTTAAGTTCCACGCCTATCTCGTCTTATTGCGGCAGTTGGGCGTGGACGAACAGACGGAATTGCCCGGCCTTATCGACAGGACGGCGAAAAGCCTCCGCTTTATCCGGCAGTATCTGAGCGAAAACGCAGGCGCCGCGTATCCGTCCGAACTCGCGGAGCTTCCGGTCGTGATCAGGATCGATAATCTGTATGAGTATCAGACGGATGAGGATAAGATCACGCTTAAGTATAACGAAATCGGAACACACAGAGAGTTTCTGTATCTGCTCGCCCTGATGAACTGCAAAGCCGTCGGTTGGGAGCATCTCGGTTACGCGTGGTACGTCGGCACCTGTATCGATCCGTATACCGAAGTTATCGATCAGTGGCCGCTCATTCCGGAACTCCCTTATTATTCGCTGTGCATAGCCGCAGGCGCAGATCCGGCGAATATGACTGCCGCGGATTATCGCACGGTCTATGACGCCTGCGCACGGGTCTGCTTTGAAAAAGGCCTGACACACTGGGGCAGTTACTGTGAGAGTCTGCCTGTTACAAAAGAACCCGACTTTACGAGATTCAAAGACAAAGAATCGGGAGATACCCTGCTGACGGCGTTCACGGCGGCGTCTTTCCTCGCCTGGCTGGAAGATACATACGGATTTGAACAGATCAGTCTGTTCTGCTTCGGACAGAAGACGTTTGAAGAGGCGTTCGGTAAGAACTTCAGCGTCGCATACAAAGAGTGGCGCACGTGGATAACGGAGAACTATCCCGCCGACTGACAGAACGGGATTTACGGAGGTAAACATTATGATACATCTTGAAAAGCTTACCTATGAGAACTTTGACGACGTCTTTGAACTCAAGGTAAAAGAGGTTCAATACCCCTTTGTGGCGAGCAACTGTTACAGCGTTGCCGAAGCGTATGTTACCATGATGTGCGGCGGGCATGTATTTCCTTTCGCAATCTACAATGACAAACGGCTTGTCGGCTTCATCCAGATAGGCTACGGTGAGAACGCGGATCAGGACGGAGTGAGCGTCGAAAAAGACAATTACGAGATCTGGCGTTTTATGATCGACAAGCGTTA
>JAFZQJ010000007.1 GCA_017620395.1 Clostridia bacterium
GTATGACCGCTGTTTTGTTGTTTTGCCTGAACGATAAACATCTCGTTCAAAACTGCTCCGCATCTTAAAAAGAGAGATTTTTGTGTCGGACAAGGCGAAAGCGCGATGGAATACTGTATGTATTCCGAGCGCTTTCAACGCGGACCGGCGCGAAAAGATCCTTTTTAAGACCGGCGTATCCCTGATTTGCGCGCCCTAATCGGGTGAGGCGGTTTTGAGTATTCCGTCCGCGCTTATACGCTCGCGGTTTTTATTCAGCTTGACCGTAAGCGGAGCGCTCGAACCGGTCTTTCCGCGCGTCCGCGGGAATCTCCGTCGGATATTCGCCGTCGAAGCACGCGCTGCAGTAACCGGAGTTGCCGGCCAGCTCGCAAAGGCTCCCGACGGGCAGGTAGCCGAGGGAGTCGGCGCCGATTATCTCCGCGATCTCGGGGATCGAATGGTGACACGCGATCAGGTTTTCACGCGAGTCTATATCCGTTCCGTAGAAGCACGGGAAGCGGAACGGCGGCGCGGAAACGCGCATATGTATCTCCTTCGCGCCCGCGCTTCTGAGCAGAGAAACGATGCGCGCACAGGTCGTTCCGCGGACGATCGAGTCGTCGATAAGCACGATCCGTTTGCCGCAGACTACCTCTCTTACCGCCGAAAGCTTTAAGCTCACCATATCGCCCCTGCCCTTCGGCGCGATGAAGGTCCTGCCGACGTATTTATTCTTGACGAGCCCGGTATCATAGGGGATTCCCGATTCTCTGCTGTAGCCGAGGGCGGCGTCGATGCCGGAGTCCGGCACGCCGATAACGAGGTCCGCGTTGACCCGGTGCGTCCGCGCGAGCACCCTGCCGGCGTTTATCCGCGCCGCGGACACCGACCGCCCGTCGACGACGGAATCGGGACGCGCAAAGTAGATATACTCAAAAACGCAGAGCTTCTTCTCCGCTTTTCCGCAGTGCTCGCGGCGGGATTCAATGCCGTCTTTGCCGAAAACGAGTATCTCGCCCGGCTCTATATCCCGCACGAACTCCGCGCCGACCGCGGTCAGCGCGCAGCTTTCGGAGGCGGCGACGTACGTTCCGTCTTCGGTTTTTCCGTAGCAGAGCGGGCGGAAGCCGTGCGGATCTCTGGCGCAGATAAGTTTCTGCGGCGACATTATCACGAGCGAATACGCGCCCTGCAGAATATCCATCGCGCGGCTGACCGCTTCTTCCGTCGACGGCGCGGCGAGGCGCTCCCTCGTGATTATATACGCGATAGTTTCGGTATCGCTCGTGGTATGGAATATCGCGCCGGAACGCTCCAGCGCGGAGCGCAGCTCCGCGGCGTTGGAGAGGTTGCCGTTATGCGCGATCGCCATACAGCCCTTGCGGTGGTTGACTTCTATCGGCTGGCAGTTGCGGCGGTCGGTTCCGCCGGTGGTACCGTAGCGCACGTGCGCGACCGCGATCGTCCCCTTCGGGAACGACGCCAGCGTTTCCGGAGTGAAGACGTCGCCGACGACGCCGAGATCCTTGCGCGACGTAAACACGCCGCCGTCGCCGACGACAATGCCGCAGCTTTCCTGACCTCTGTGCTGCAGGGCGTAAAGCCCGTAGTAGCAGAGACCCGCCGCGTCCGTCGGCGTTTCCGACATCACGCCGAAGACGCCGCATTCCTCATGTACGCCCATCATTCGCCCTTTCCGGAATGCTTGAACGCCGCGCCGATGAAGCCGAGGAAAAGCGGGTGCGGCTTGTTCGGGCGGGATTTGAACTCCGGGTGGTACTGAACGCCGACGTAGAACGGGCGTTCGGTCAGCTCTACCGTTTCGACGAGAAGTCCGTCCGGCGACGTGCCGCTGAGCGTCAGCCCGCATTCGCTCAAAACGCCGCGGTAGTCGTTGTTGAACTCGTAGCGGTGGCGGTGGCGTTCGCTGATGCGCGGCGTTCCGTAGCAGCGTTCCATGGTCGTGCCCGGGGCGATATCGCACGGGTACGCGCCGAGCCGGAGTGTGCCGCCCTTGTCGACCTCGTCGCTTTGGCCGGGCATGAAGTCGATCACTTTATGGGCGCAGTTCTCGTCGAACTCGCCGGAGTTCGCGTCCGCGATGCCGGCGACGTTTCTGGCGTATTCGATGACCGCGATCTGCATACCGAGGCAGATGCCGAAATAAGGCAGCCGCTTCTCGCGCGCGTACTCCGCGGCGGTTATCATTCCTTCGACGCCGCGGCCGCCGAAGCCGCCGGGCACGATTATTCCGTCGAGGCCGGCGAAGGTCTCTTCCGCGTTCTCCTCGGTGACGGCTTCGGAATCTATCCAGTGTATCTTTATGTGAGTGTTGTAGTAGTAGCCCGCGTGGCGCATCGCCTCGGCGACGGAAAGATACGCGTCATGAAGCGCGACGTATTTGCCGACCAGCCCGATATGCACCGTGTAGGGCCTCGCTTTTATCCGCGCCACCATCTCCGACCAGTCGGCAAGATCCGGCTCGCCCGCGTTCAGCCCGAGCTCGCGGCAGACGACCGCGGAGAAGCCCGACTTCTCAAGCATCAGCGGCGCTTCGTAAAGATTCGGCAGCGTGATGTTCTCTATAACGCAGTCCTTCTTGACGTTGCAGAAGAGCGATATCTTATCGAATATGCTCTCTTCGAGCGGCTCGTCGCAGCGCAGGATGATTATGTTCGGATTGACGCCCATCCCCTGCAGCTCCTTGACGGAGTGCTGGGTCGGCTTCGTCTTGTGCTCCTCCGAGCCGTGCAGGTACGGAACGAGCGTGACGTGTATGAAAAGGCTGTTTTCGCGCCCGACCTCGAGCGAGATCTGCCTCGCCGCCTCGATGAACGGCTGGGATTCGATATCGCCGATCGTGCCGCCTATCTCGGTGATGACGACGTCTGCGTCGGAGTGCTTGCCGACGTTGTAGACGAACTCCTTTATCTCGTTTGTGATATGCGGGATGACCTGAACGGTCGAGCCGAGGTATTCGCCGCGGCGCTCCTTGTTCAGCACGTTCCAGTAGACCTTGCCGGTGGTAAGGTTGGAATACTTGTTAAGATCCTCGTCTATGAAGCGCTCGTAATGACCGAGGTCGAGGTCGGTCTCCGCGCCGTCGTCGGTGACGTAGACCTCGCCGTGCTGATACGGGCTCATCGTGCCCGGATCGACGTTGATGTACGGATCGAGCTTCTGCGCCGCGACCTTCAGCCCGCGCGCTTTCAGCAGTCTGCCGAGCGAAGCGGCGGTAATTCCCTTGCCGAGTCCGGAAACGACTCCGCCCGTTACGAAAATATACTTTGTCATACCGATTCCTCCCTGTTCAGGTCTTTTCACGCCTATTCCCATTCCACCGTCGCCGGCGGCTTTGAAGTTATATCGTAGACCACGCGGTTTATCGTTCCGACCTCGTTGGTTATGCGGCGGGAGGCGGCTTCGAGAACGCCGTAAGGCACCCTCGCCCAGTCGGCGGTCATAAAGTCGTCCGTGGTAACGGCGCGTAGCGCGACGGTATGACCGTAGGTGCGCGCGTCGCCCATAACGCCGACGCTCTGCGTATCGGTCAGCACGGCGAAATACTGGCTCGCCTTCACGCCCGCCGCCTCGAGCTCTTCTCTGAATATCGCGTCGGCGGCGCGGAGGGTATCCGCCTTCTCCTTCGTGATATCGCCGATGATGCGCACCGCGAGCCCGGGACCGGGGAACGGCTGGCGCATTACCAGCTTTTCGGGTATGCCGAGCTTCAGCCCGACCTCCCGCACCTCGTCTTTGAAAAGTTCCTTCAGCGGCTCGACTATGCCCTCGAAGTCCATCACCGACGGCAGTCCGCCGACGTTGTGGTGGCTCTTTATCGCGGACGCGTCGCCCTTGCCGCTCTCGACTATATCGGGATAGATAGTGCCCTGAACGAGATAATCCGTTTTCCCGAGCGCTCTGCTCTCGTCCTCAAAGACGCGTATGAACTCCTCGCCGATTATCCTGCGCTTCTTTTCCGGTTCGCGCACGCCCTTGAGTTTGGCGAGGAATCTCTCTTCCGCGTTCACGCGCACGAGCTTCATATTGAACTGCTCTCTGAAAACGCGCTCGACGTCGTCGCCTTCGTCCTTGCGCAGCAGCCCGTGGTCGACGAAAACGCAGGTCAGCGCGTCCCCGACGGCGCGGTGCATCAGTACCGCAGCGACGGAGGAATCCACCCCGCCGGAAAGCGCGCACAGGATCTTTTTGCCCTTAAGCTCTTCCCTGTACTTCCCGACCGTCTTCTCGATGAAATCGTCCATCTTCCAGTCGCCCGCGCAGCCGCAGACGCCGAAGAGGAAATTGCGCAGTATCAGCTTCCCGTATTCCGTGTGCGTCACCTCGGGGTGAAACTGCACGCCGTATATGCGGCGGCTTTCGTCAGCCATCGCCGCGCAGGGACAGCCGTCCGTTTCCGCGGTCACCTCAAAGCCCGCGGGCGTCTTCGAAACGTAATCGGTGTGGCTCATCCAGCAGACGCTCTTCCCGGGAACGCCCTCGAAAAGCGGGCTCGCGCCGAAACGCACCTCCGTCTTGCCGTATTCGCTCGCGCTCCGCGCGGACTCGACGGTTCCGCCCGCCATATACGCGATAAGCTGGTGGCCGTAGCAGATGCCGAGCACGGGAATGCCGAGCGACAGTATATCCACGTCGTAACGCGGAGAGTCTTCGCCGCAGACGCTGTTCGGTCCGCCGGTGAAGATCACTCCCTTGTATCCCGCCTCTTTGATCTCCTCAAGAGTTATTTTGTTATATGGTCTGATCTCGGCGAAGACGCCGTTTTCGCGCACGCGGCGCGCTATCAGCAGGTCGTACTGACCGCCGAAATCGAGAACGAGGATCTTTTCCATCGGCGCAAAATCTCCTAACGGGTTTGTTTTTATTTTCCGCTTTCGCCGTAGTTTGAAAGCACGCGCGCGGAGGGATCGTCGACGTCGCAGCCCTCCCACGATTTGTTGGGCATCCAGAAATCAGCTATCATCTCCGACTGCCCGGGGTAATACTTCTCGAATATCTCGCGGTAGAGCAGAGACTCCTTCGTAAATGGGCGCGCGTGGCCGTACTTCACGCGCCTGCTCTCGAACTCCGCGTCGGTGTATACGCTCTCCGCGTACTCCTTCAGGTAGTCGACCATCGAATGCCCGACCGCGTCGGAGAACGCCGCCTTCTCGCGCCAGAGGATGCCGTCCGGCAGATAGCCGAAGCCCTCGAAGGCGTGGCGGAGCAGGTATTTGCCCTTGCCGTATACGTTCATTTTTATCCCGGGGTCGAGCTCCATGACGTACTTGACGAAATCGAGGTCGCCGAAGGGTACGCGCGCCTCGAGTGAGTTGACGGAGATGCAGCGGTCGGCGCGGAGCACGTCGTACATATGCAGCTCGCGCACGCGCTTCTCCGCTTCCCGCTGGAACTCCGCGGCGTTCGGCGCGAAATCGGTGTATTTATACCCGAAAAGCTCGTCCGATATTTCGCCGGTCAGAAGCACGCGGATATCAGTCTTCTCGTGTATCGCCTTGCATACGAGGTACATTCCCATACTCGCGCGGACGGTGGTTATGTCGTAGGTGCCGAGCAGGCGGACGACGTCCTCGAGCGAGGCGACGACCTCCTCCGGAGTCATATAGACCTCCGTGTGCTCCGCGCCGATATAGTCGGCGGCCTGACGGGCGTATTTCAGGTCGATCGCGTCCCCGCTCATGCCGATGGCGAAGGTGCGGATCGGTTTTTCGCTCTTCTTCGCCGCGATGGCGCAGACGAGTGAGGAATCGAGCCCGCCCGAAAGCAGGAAGCCGACCTTCGCGTCGGCGACGAGGCGCTTCTCGACGCCGGCGACGAGCTTTTCGCGAATGTTGCGGCAGGCGGTCTCGAGCCCGTCTTCGCAGACGGCGTCCACCTTCGCGATATCGCGGTAGCAGACGAATTCGCCGTCTTTGTAATAGTGCCCCGGAGGGAACGGCATTATCTTATCCGCGAGGCCGACGAGGTTTTTCGCCTCGCTCGCGAACATAATTACGCCGTTTTTGTCGCGGCCGTAATACAGCGGGCGTATGCCTATTGGATCGCGCGCGGCGATATATTCGTCCGTCCTGCCGTCGTAGATAACGCAGGCGAACTCCGCGTCGAGCATCCCGAACATATCCGTTCCGTACTCGAAGTACATAGGGAGCAGTATCTCGCAATCGCTGCCGCTCTTAAACGTATAGCCCTTTTCAATAAGGCGGGCGCGCTCCGCTTCGAAGCCGTAAAGCTCTCCGTTGCACACGGCGCAGCAGCCGTTCAGCGTGAACGGCTGCATGCCGGAGGGCGTGAGCCCCATTATGGACAGTCTGTGAAAAGCGAGCAGACCTTCGCCCGTATTTGTCACGCGGCTCTCGTCAGGCCCGCGCGAAACCGTGCGCGAGAAGCCCTCGATGAACGCGCCGACGTCGGCGACGGGTCCGCAGTAACCGAAAATCGAACACATATCGCTTTACCTACTCCACGTCCTGAAGGGCGTCGTAGCCCTCCTCGCCCGTACGAACCTTTACGACGTTCTCGACGTCGTAGACGAATATCTTGCCGTCGCCGATGTGGCCGGTGTATAGCACCTTTTTCGCCGTTTCGATGACGGTGCGCACAGGCACCTTGCTGACGACTATGTCGACCTGTATCTTCGGGAGCAGGTTGGCCTCGACGGGTACGCCGCGGTAGTATTCCGGCTGTCCCTTCTGGACGCCGCAACCGAGGACGTGTGAAACCGTCATGCCGGTTATGCCTATCTCCATCATCGCGTTTTTAAGCGCCTCGAACCGCGGCTCCTTGCAGACGATCTCGACCTTCGTGAACTTCGGACCGTCGCTTGCGACCGCGGGCACCTTCCTGACCGGCACCGCTTCCGCGACCGGCGTTTCGCCGCTCACCGCGACGGCGCCTTCAAAGCCGTAATCCAGACTCTCGACCGCGGGCACGAAGTCGGCGTACGCGCTCGGCAGGCCGTGCTCGGTCTTGTCGAGCCCCTTCATCTCCTCTTCCGCGGAGACGCGCAGACCGACGGTCTTTTTCAGCGCGAAGAAGGTCGCGGTCATCATGACGGCGGTCCACGCGAGGATGGCGGTTATGCCGACGCACTGCACGCCGAGCAGTCTGAAGCTGCCGGTATAGAACAGCCCTTCCAGCCCGGCGGGCGCGGAGGGATTAGCGAGCAGGCCGACGGCTATCGTGCCCCATACGCCGTTCGCGAGATGCACGCCGACCGCGCCGACGGGGTCGTCGATATGCAGCTTTATGTCGAGGAACTCGACGACGAAGACGACGAGGAATCCCGAAACGACGCCGACGACGACCGAGCCGAACGCGTCGAGCGCGTCGCATCCGGCGGTTATTCCAACGAGGCCGGCGAGGGACGCGTTGATGCACATGGAAACGTCCGGCTTGCCGTTTTTCAGCCATGTGAATATCATCGTTACGCAGGTCGCGACCGCGGGCGCTATCGTGGTAGTGACGAAGATGGAGGCGAGGGATTCGTTATCCCACGCCGCCGCGCCGTTGAAGCCGTACCAGCCGAACCAGAGGATGAAGCAGCCGAGCGCGCCGAGCGTTATCGAGTGGCCGGGGATCGCGTTGACCTTGCCGACTTTCCCCGCCTTGTCTTTGATATACTTGCCGAGGCGCGGGCCGACCATTATCGCGCCGATGAGCGCGGTTATGCCGCCGACGGAGTGGATCGCCGCCGAGCCGGCGAAATCGTGGAAGCCGAGTTTCGCGAGCCAGCCGTTGGCGTTCCATACCCAGCCCGCCTCGATGGGATAGACGAAAAGCGAGATGACGCCGGAGTAGATGCAGTAGGAAAGGAACTTCGTCCTTTCCGCCATCGCGCCGGAAACTATCGTTGCCGCGGTCGCGCAGAAGACGAGGTTGAATACGAACACCGGCGCGTTGCCGCCTTTCAGAAATCCGCCGAAATCGGTCAGTATGTCCAGATTCGGCACTCCGATAAAGCCCAGCACGTAGTCCTCCGCCATCATAAGCGAAAAACCGAGGAGCACGAACACCACCGTGCCGATGCAGAAATCCATCAGGTTCTTCATTATGATATTGCCGGCGTTCTTCGCGCGGGTAAAGCCGGTTTCGACCATCGCGAAGCCCGCCTGCATAAAGAACACGAGCGCCGCGCCGATGAGGAACCACACGCCGAACACTTCGCCGGACGCGGTATCCTGTATCAATTTCGTTACTTCTTCAGTCAACATTGGTATCACCTCTGTGAATAATATGAATGCGGTTTATCTGACGCTGAACAGTATGTCGGCGTAGGTCGGGAACGGCCAGTAGGATCTCGCGGTCAGCGTTTCCGCTTCGTCGCAGGCGACGCGCAGCTCGCACATCTTCGGCAGCACGCTGTCGCGGATCATCGCGGATTCGGCTATGACGCCGTCCGCGTCGCGCAGGGAGATCTCCGCGCTCTGCAGCTCGTCGACCTTCTCCGCGATCCTGTCGGTAAGCTCGGAGAGCTTTCTGACTATGCCGGTTTCGTAAGCGCACGGGACGGAGGCGTCGAGCGCCTTCTTCGCCGCGGCGTTTTTCGCGATATCGGCGGCGTATTTTTCCACCGCCGGAGCGATGAGCGTTTTCGCCATATCCGCCATGGTGTTCGCCTCGATGGTGACCGTCTTGCAGTAGTTCTCGAGCATTATCTCGCAGCGCGATTTCAGCTCCTCGACGGTGAAGACCTTGTGCGAAGTGAGCATATCCACGTTCTTCTTATCGAGCAGATGCGGCATGCAGTCGGCGGTCGTGCGGTAGTTGAGCAGTCCGCGCACCTCGGTGGCTTCCTTTATCCAGGAATCGTCGTAGCCGTTGCCGTTGAAGATGATGCGCTTGTGATCCTTGATGGTCTTCTTGATCATATCGTGCAGCGCGGTCTCGAAATCATCGGCGCCCTCGAGGCGGTCGGCGTAGATCTTCAAGCTCTCCGCGACCGCGGCGTTCAGCATGATGTTGGCGCAGGCGATGCTGTTGGAGGAGCCGAGCATGCGGAACTCGAACTTGTTGCCGGTGAAGGCGAAGGGGGACGTGCGGTTGCGGTCGGTGGTGTCGCGGTTGAACCTCGGCAGCACGCTGACGCCGAGCTTCATCTGCGTCTTCTCAACGCCGCGATAGGGGGTATCCGTCTCGATCGCTTCCAGCACGGCGTTCAGCTCGTCGCCGAGGAACATCGAAATGACCGCGGGAGGCGCTTCGTTCGCGCCGAGGCGGTGGTCGTTGCCCGCCGTCGCGACGGAGATGCGGAGCAGATCCTGATAATCGTCGACCGCCTTGATGACGGCGCAGAGGAAGAGCAGGAACTGCGCGTTTTCATACGGCGTTTCGCCGGGAGAGAGCAGGTTCTGGCCCTCGTCCGTGCCGATGGACCAGTTGTTGTGCTTGCCGGAGCCGTTTACGCCGGCGAAGGGCTTCTCGTGAAGCAGACAGACGAGTCCGTGCTTCGAGGCGACCTTCTGCATTATCTCCATAGTCAGCTGGTTGTGATCGGTGGCGACGTTCGTCGTGGTGTATATCGGCGCGAGCTCGTGCTGCGCGGGAGCGACCTCGTTATGCTCCGTCTTCGCCATGATGCCGAGCTTCCAGAGCTCCTCGTTGAGCTCCTCCATATAGGCGGCGACGCGCGGTTTGATCGCGCCGAAATAGTGATCGTCCATCTCCTGCCCCTTCGGCGGCTTCGCGCCGAAAAGCGTTCTGCCGCAGTAGCGCAGGTCGGGACGCGCGTCGTACATTTCCTTCGTAATAAGGAAGTACTCCTGCTCCGGACCGACGGAGGAAACGACGCGTCTGGCGCTGTTGTTGCCGAAAAGGCGAAGCACGCGGAGCGCCTGCTTATTCAGCGCCTCCATCGAGCGCAGCAGCGGGGTTTTCTTATCCAGCGCGTGCCCGCCGTAGGAGCAGAACGCCGTCGGGATGCATAAAGTCTTCCCTTTGATAAACGCGTAGGACGTCGGGTCCCAGGCGGTGTAGCCCCTCGCCTCGAAGGTGGCGCGCAGGCCGCCCGACGGGAAGGAGGACGCGTCCGGCTCGCCTTTGATCAGCTCCTTGCCGGAGAACTCCATGATGACGCCGCCGTCGGGAGAGGGCGAAATGAAGCTGTCGTGCTTCTCCGCCGTTATGCCGGTCAGCGGCTGGAACCAGTGGGTGAAATGCGTCGCGCCGTTCGCGACCGCCCAGTCCTTCATCGCGGCGGCGACCGCGTTGGCGACCCCCGCGTCCAGCGGCGCGCCCTCGTCGATGGTGTGCTTCAGCGAAGCGTAAACCTTTGCCGACAGCGCCGATTTCATCACTCTGTCGTCAAACACCTTGCTGCCGAAGTATTCCGATACCGTTTTCATAATCAACACTCCTTTTCCGTTTTGAAAGAAAAGGCGCCTTCCGTGCGCGAAACACACGAAAGACGCCTTTGCCTTCATTCGTTTGATATTCTTTTTGAATTGAAAAACGCGCCTTTGAACCCCGGGGTTCAAAGACGCCTTTGCCTTCAATGCGGTCATTATAAACCCCGTTTTTTGATTTGTCAATAGTTTTTTTCGCATTTTTTGAAAAATCCGTTTTGCCTATTGACAAAACCGGAAACGGGTTGTATAATGCGGTCAATGAGCAAAGGCGTTCATTTTGGTACGGAAATCTTCTGTTCCGAAATGAGCGCCTTTTTTGTGTTTCATAAGTTTATTCGCTCAAAGAAGGGTGTGACTTATATGATTAAAGAAGGCAGCGTCAGGATTCCCTCCGGCTGCGCCGTTGCGGCCGTCATTTCAAGAGAGGGGAACCGCGTCACCGGTGAGACGGTCGTCAGGGCGATGAAGCCGATGCACGACCGCTCGAACGGGCTGGGCGGCGGCTTCGCCGGCTACGGCATTTATCCGGAGTATAAGGACCTTTACGCCTTCCATTTCTTCTTTGACTGCCGCGACACGCGCAAGAGGTGCGAGGCGTTCATGAAGGAGCATTTCGAGGTGGTCAAGGGCGAGCTGATCCCGACGCGCAAGATGCCGGAGATCACCGACGAGCCGATAATCTGGCGCTATTTCGTAACGCCGCTGAAATCGACGCTCGCAGACCTCCAGCTCGACGAAAAGGAGTTCGTAGCGCGTACCGTAATGAAGATAAACACGGAGATCGACGGCGCGTACGTCTTCTCCAGCGGCAAGAATATGGGCACATTCAAGGCCGTCGGCTTCCCGGAGGACGTCGGCAGGTTCTACCGCCTCGAGGAGTACGAGGGCTACAGCTGGACGGCGCACGGGCGCTATCCGACGAACACTCCCGGCTGGTGGGGCGGCGCGCACCCCTTCACGCTGCTCGATTATTCCGTCGTCCACAACGGCGAGATCTCTTCCTACGACGCCAACCGCAGATTTATCGAGATGTTCGGATATAAATGCACGCTGCAGACCGATACCGAGGTCATCACCTACATCCTCGACTATCTGATACGCAGGCAGGGGCTTACGCTCACCGAGGCGGCGAACGTCGTCGCCGCGCCGTTCTGGAGCACGATCGAGGGCAAGACGGACGAATACGAGAAACAGAAGCTCAGGTATTTAAGGACCGTATTCCCGAGTCTGCTCATCACCGGCCCCTTCTCGATAATTCTCGGCTACGACGGCGGGCTTATGGCGCTGAACGACCGCCTGAAGCTCCGCTCGATGGTCGTCGGCGAGAAGGACGACAGGGTCTTCATAGCCAGCGAGGAGGCCGCGATACGCGCGATGGAGCCCGGCGCGGTCAACGTGCGGGCGCCCGCCGGCGGCGAGCCGGTCATAGTTACGGTAAAGGAGGGCAGGTTCTGATGGGAGTCGAATTCATTTTCCCCGAATTTGAAGTTATCCGCGACAGGGACCGCTGCATCGCCTGCCGCGTCTGCGAACGGCAGTGCGCGAACGAGGTGCACGCCTTCAGCGCCGAGCGCGGCGCGATGGTCAGCGACGAAACGAAGTGCGTCAACTGCCAGCGCTGCGTTGCGCTCTGCCCGACGCGCGCGCTGAAGATCGTCAAGAGCGACTGCGTTCTGCGCGAAAACGCGAACTGGCGGAACGATACGATAAGAGAGATATACAAGCAGGCGAACAGCGGCGGCGTGCTGCTTTCGTCGATGGGCAACCCGAAGCCGCTTCCCGTCTACTGGGACAAGATACTCATCAACGCTTCGCAGGTCACCAATCCCCCGATAGATCCGCTCCGCGAGCCGATGGAAACGAAGGTCTTTCTCGGCAAGAAGCCGGACGCGATCTCGCGCGGCGATGACGGCAGGATCAGGTGCGAGCTCGATCCTCAGATAGAACTCGCCATGCCGGTGATGTTCTCCGCGATGAGCTACGGCTCGATAAGCTACAACGCCCACGCCTCCCTCGCGCGCGCCGCGGCAGAGCTGGGCATACTCTACAACACCGGCGAAGGCGGACTCCACGAGGATTTCTACAAATACGGCGCGAACACCGTCGTGCAGGTCGCTTCCGGACGCTTCGGCGTACACGAGGACTACCTGAACGCCGGCGCGGCCATAGAAATTAAGATGGGACAGGGCGCGAAGCCCGGCATCGGCGGGCATCTTCCCGGCGCGAAGATCGTCGGCGACGTTTCGCGCACGCGTATGATACCGGAGGGCTCGGACGCCATTTCTCCCGCGCCTCATCACGATATCTATTCGATAGAAGACCTGCGCCAGCTCGTCTTTTCTCTGAAGGAAGCGACGCAGTACAAAAAACCGGTCATCGTCAAGGTGGCGGCGGTGCATAACATCGCGGCGATCGCCAGCGGCATCGCCAGAAGCGGCGCGGACATAATCGCGATCGACGGCTTCCGCGGCGGCACCGGCGCGGCTCCGACGAGGATACGCGACAACGTCGGCATCCCGGTAGAGCTCGCGCTCGCCGCGGTGGACAAACGCCTGCGCGACGAAGGGATACGCAACAACGTTTCGCTCGTCGTCGGCGGCTCCGTCCGCAGCGCGGCGGACGTCGTCAAGGCGGTCGCGCTCGGCGCGGACGCCTGCTATATCGCGACCGCGGCGCTGCTCGCGCTCGGCTGCCACCTCTGCCGCACCTGCCAGAGCGGAAAGTGCAACTGGGGCATCGCGACCCAGCGCCCCGACCTCGTCAAGCGGCTCAATCCCGATATCGGCTCACAGCGGCTCGTCAACCTGATGACCGCCTGGCGGCACGAGATAATGGAGATAATGGGCGGCATGGGCATCAACTCCATCGAGGCCCTGCGCGGAAACCGCCTGATGCTCCGCGGAGTCGGGCTGAACTCAAAAGAACTCGAGATACTCGGTATCTCTCACGCGGGGGAATGATATATGAAACGCGTTTACGTCAACGAAGAATGGTGCCTCGGATGCCACCTCTGCGAATACAACTGCGCCTTCGCGAACTCCGGCATGAAGGATATGGCGTTCGCGCTGAAGGATAAGAAGATCTTTCCGCGCATACACGTCGAGGACGGCGACAGGATAACCTTCGCCGTTTCGTGCCGCCACTGCACCGACCCGATATGCGTCAAAAGCTGCATCGCGGGCGCGATCTCAAAGCGTGACGGAGTCGTGGTAATCGACAGAAGCAGGTGCGTCGGCTGCCTGACCTGCGTGCTCGTCTGCCCCTACGGCGCGCTCGCGCCGGGCGAAAACGGCACGATGCAGAAATGCGAGCTCTGCCTTGAGAACTCCTGCGGCGAGCCCGCCTGCGTCACCGGCTGTCCGAACAAGGCGATAGTCTACGAAGAAAGGGGCGCCGCGGAATGAAAAGATACGTTATAATCGGCAACGGCGTCGCCGCGGCCGGCTGTATCGAAGGCATACGCTCCGTCGACCCGGAGGGCGAAATATCCGTCGTTTCGGAGGAGAACCGCCGCGTTTACAGCCGCCCGCTGATATCCTACTACCTTGAAGGCAGGACCGATACGGAGCGTATGAAATACCGCCCGGACGGCTTCTACGAAGACAACGGCTGCCGCGTGTTTTTAGGGAAAAAGGCGGTTTCCGTCGACGCCTCCGCGAAGCTCGTGACGCTCGACGACGGGACGGAGCTGCCCTACGACGCGCTCTGCGTCGCGACCGGCTCGCGCCCGTTCGTTCCGCCCTTCGCGGGACTCGACGCGGTCGAAAAGAAGTTCAGCTTCATGACGCTCGACGACGCGCTCGCGCTGGAGGCCGCGCTTGATAAAGACGCGCGCGTGCTGATAGTCGGCGCGGGGCTTATCGGGCTGAAATGCGCCGAGGGAATCCACGGGCGCGTCGGGAGCATCACCGTCTGCGACCTCGCCGACCGCGTCCTTTCGAGCATACTCGACGCAGACTGCGCCGCGATCGTGCAGAAGCGGCTCGAGGAGGCCGGCATACGCTTCATGCTCGGCGACACCGCCGAGCGCTTCGACGGCGGCGCCGCCTATATGAAGAGCGGCGCGGAGGTCGGCTTCGACGTCCTCGTCCTCGCCGTCGGCGTGCGCGCCAACACCGAGCTCGTGAAAAACGCGGGCGGCGAAGTCAACCGCGGTATTATAATAAACGAGCGAATGGAAACGAGCGTTCCGCAGATCTGGGCGGCGGGCGACTGCGCCGAGGGCTTCGACGCCTCGATCGGCGCGAACCGCGTGCTCGCGATACTCCCCAACGCGTATATGCAGGGGCGCGCCGCCGGAATCAACATGGCGGGCGGCGACGCCGGCCTCGCGAACGCGATCCCGATGAACTCCATCGGCTTCTTCGGCTACCACGTAATGACCGCCGGAGCGTACGACGGAGAAATGCTTGAGGAACGCTCCGGAGAGTCGGTCAAACGCTTCTTCGTCAAGGACGGACTGCTGAGGGGATATATCCTGCTCGGAGAGACCGATCGCGCCGGCATTTACACCTCGCTGATACGCGAAAAGACTCCGCTCGACACGATAGACTTCGAATTGACGAAAAAAGTTGCTTCAAACGCCATATTTTCGAAAGAAATCCGTAGAAAAAAGTTCGGAGGTGTAGTATAATATGAAAATCAACGCAGAAGGACTCGGGTTCCGCGATATAAACGAAGCCATCCGCGGCGCCGGCAAAGAGGCGACTCTGACCGGATGCTGCGGCCAGCGCTTCATCTGCGCCGGAATGGCAGACGTTTCCGTCACCGTCGAAGGCGTGCCCGGCAACGCGCTCGGCGCCTATCTCAACGGCGCGGAGATCACCGTCACGGGCAACGCGCAGGACGCCGTCGGCGACACGATGAACGGCGGCAGCATCGTCGTTCACGGCGACATCGGCGACGCCGCCGGCTACGCCATGCGCGGCGGGCGCATCTTCGTCAAGGGCAACGCCGGCTACCGCGCCGGCATCCATATGAAGGCGTATAAGGACAAGGTCCCCGCCATAGTGATAGGCGGCTGCGCCGGAAGCTTCCTCGGCGAATACCAGGCAGGCGGAGTCATAGTCGTGCTCGGCCTCCGCTGCGAAGGAGGCAGGATTGTCAGCAACTTCCCCTGCACCGGTATGCACGGCGGAAAGATGATACTGCGCTCCGACTGCCGCGGCGTGACGTTCCCGAATCAGGTTTCAGCGAGCCCCGCTTCGCCCGGCGATACGGACGAGATAAGAGAATACGTGTCCGAATACTGCCGCCTCTTCGGCGAAGACGAAGCCGATGTCATGGATTCGCCTTTCACGGTCGTTACTCCGGACAGCAGCAACCCGTATAAACAGCTTTACGTACCAAATTGAACGAAAGCGGAGGATATTATATGAAGTACTCGAAGGAAGAAGTATTGCAGTACGTCGCAGAGGAAGACGTGAAATTCATCCGTCTCGCCTTCTGCGACGTATTCGGTAAGCAGAAAAATATATCGATAATGCCGGAGGAGCTGCCTCGCGCGTTCGAACACGGCATCGCTTTCGACGCCTCCGCGATCGCGGGCTTCGGCGACGAAACGCACTCCGACCTGTTCCTCCATCCGGAGCCGGAAACGCTGACGTGGCTGCCCTGGCGGCCTGAGCACGGCAAGGTCGTGCGCATGTTCTGCACCGTCAGATACCCCGACGGCAGACCGTTCGAATGCGACACCAGAAGTCTGCTGAAAAAGGCGGTAAGCGACGCCGCGGAGGCGGGGCTCACGTTTTATTTCGGCGCCGAGCAGGAGTTCTATCTTTTCGAGCTCGACGAGAAGAATATGCCGACGAAGATACCCTACGACAACGCCGGATATATGGACATCGCGCCGGAAGACAAGGGCGAAAACGTGCGCCGCGAGATATGCCTGACGCTCGAGCAGATGGGTATCCGCCCCGAGAGCTCGCATCACGAGGAGGGGCCCGGGCAGAACGAGATCGACTTCCGCTACGCCGAGGCGCTCGCCGCGGCGGACAACGTGATGACCTTCCAGACCGTAGTCAAGACGGTCGCGCGAAGAAACGGGCTTTATGCCGATTTCTCCCCGAAGCCGCTTGAAAACGCGCCCGGCAACGGTTTCCACATCAACTGCTCGGTCAAGCCGGACGCCGCCTCCGAAAAGCTCTGCCAGATGATCGCCGGAGTGCTCGAAAAAGCCGTCCCGTCCACGCTGTTCTTCAACCCCTCCGCCGACTCCTACGCGCGGCTCGGGCGGATGAAGGCGCCGCGGTACGTTTCGTGGTCGGCGGAAAACCGCTCGCAGCTGATACGCATCCCCGCGGCGACCGGCGAATTCAGGCGCGCCGAGCTCCGTTCGCCCGACCCGACGGCGAATCCGTATATCGCCTTCGCGCTGATTATACGGGCGGGTATGCTCGGCATCAAAAACCGCGCCGAGCTGCCGAAGCCGCTCGATATCAACCTTTACAAAGCCGACAAGGAGCTGCTTTCCACTCTCGGAAAGCTCCCGTCAAGTCTCGAGGAAGCGAAGATTTCGGCGTCCTCCGACGCTTTCATCAAGAAGCATATACCGCCTGAAATACTCGGCATCTACTGCAGATAACGCGCCGCGGACACGGTGTTGAAAACGAACGAAAGGAGGGGCGGGTTTGAGCCTGAAGGAACAAGTATACAGCGTGCTGGTCGTTTCCGCGTCGGAAAAATTCAATCAGGCTCTGCCTGAGGTGTTCCCCGTTTCGACGTTTTCGCCGATAAACTTCGTTTCCGATATGAGCGCCGCGAAGCGCGCCGTTTCCGAACGCGCGTTCGATTTCATAATCGTCAATTCGCCGCTGCCCGACGACACCGGAGTCAGATTCGCCATCGACACCGTTTCGTCTTACAACACGGTCGTGCTCTTCCTCGCGAAAGCGGAGCAGTATTCCGACGCCTACGACAGACTCGCGGAGCACGGAGTCTTCCTGCTGCAGAAGCCGCTGTCGAAGGCGGTCTTTCAGATAGCGTCCGGCTGGCTCGTCAGCGCGCGCGAACGCATAAGAAAAACCGAAAAAAAGACCCTCTCCATCGAAGAGAAGATGAACGAGATACGCGTGGTCAACCGCGCCAAGTGGCTGCTCATCAGCGAGGTCAAGATGACCGAACCGGACGCCCACCGCTACATCGAAAAGCAGGCCATGGACCGCTGCATCCCCCGCCGTCAGGTCGCCGAGGAGATAATCAAGACGTACGGCTGACGCGCCCGCCCGAATAATATAAAAAGCACCTCGATCGAGGTGCTTTTTTCGTTTTATTATCGCGGAGCGTCTTTCGTCCTTTTATCTTTCCAGACCGGCGCCCTTGTAGTAGTCGTTTTTGGCCGCGTACATCCTCTCGTCCGCCGCACGCAGGACGGAGTCGATATCGCAGGAAAACTCCTTAGCCGAAGCGCAACCGCACGAAACGGAAATGCCGTCGACGTACCGTCCCTTCCACCCGGCGCATATCTCCGCCAACCGCTCGAGACAGGCCTCGATCTCTTCCTTCGCTCCGCTTGAAACGATGCAGAACTCGTCGCCGCCGATGCGGTAGATCGCGTCGGCGCCTTCAAACGCGCGGCGCAGGCAGTCCGCGGCGCCGGTTATCAGCTCGTCGCCCGCGACGTGGCCGTGCGCGTCGTTCATGCGTTTAAGGCCGTTGATATCCGCCATTATCACCGAGCAGCCGGGATCCATCTCTTTTTCAAAGCTCTCGACGTGCTCGGAATACGCACGCCTGTTTTTCAGTCCGGTCATCCGGTCGTAGTACGCGTACCTCGTCTGAAGCTCCGCGAGCTTCGCGGCGGACTCGGAGAAAACGTAACGCTCGAATCTCTGCTTGTTGATGAAATGCCCGAGCACGACGCCCATAGACGCGATGATTACAAGCGTTGCGACGCACCAGTTGTAAGTCTTCTCCGGAATCGGCTTCAGCAGGATCACGGCGGCAACCACGTCGGCGGCGGCCGTGATGATATTCAGCAGCGTGTTGGTCACGAAGAATATCGGAGTTATCAGAACCGACGCGAAAAGCATTATCGTCATGGCGTCCGTCTGGAGCAGCGTACGCGCGATAAGTATTCCCGAGCCGAGGATCGCGAGGTAGTCCAGAAGCATCGCGAAATAAACCGTAAGCGGCTTTTTCTTCGCGATGAACTGCGCGCATAAAAACGCGAGGAGCGAAACCGCCATAGCCTCGATATAAATGCGGCGGCAAAGCAGATAGTGCTCCTGGAAAAAAGACATCGCCATGCAGAACGCGCCGTACAAAAACTGAGCCGCCGCCCAGATCACGGCGAACCTCCGGTTATCGCCGAGTATATGCGATCGGATGCTCTGCAGGTTGTCTACAGAGGAAATATCAAATAAGAATACGGCTTTCAGTTTTTTTCTCACTTCTCAGCGTTCCTTCGGTTGATTCTTTTGCGCCGTGCGTCCCGTACGGATCAGACGGCACTATACACGTTTATTATAGCTTATACCGCCGAATAACGCAACCCCTTCCGGCAAAATAAAAACAACAAATGCGTTAGGGCGTGCAAATCAAGGATACGCCGGTCTTAAAAAGGATCTTTTCGCGCCGGTCCGCGTTGAAACCGCTCGGAATACATACAGTATTCCATCGCGCTTTCGCCTTGTCCGACACAAAAATCTCTCTTTTTAAGATGCGGAGCAGTTTTGAACGAGATGTTTATCGTTCAGGCAAAACAACAAAACAGCGGTCATAC
>JAFZQJ010000008.1 GCA_017620395.1 Clostridia bacterium
AGCAGTTTTGAACGAGATGTTTATCGTTCAGGCAAAACAACAAAACAGCGGTCATACTTGACGTATGGCCGCTGTTTTTTGTGAAGCATGGGCGGGAAACAGCCGTTCAAAACCCGACTTATCCCTAATTTGCGCGCCCTTCCGGCGGTCTGTTTTGCGTATAAGCGAGCTTTGTGTTACTGAAGCTTGTTGCCGCAGTTATTACAGAAAGCGGCGTTGGGGTCGACCTGCGAGCCGCAGGAGGTGCAGAACTTCGCGGCGGGCGCCTGCTGAACCGGCGGGACCGGCGGGACCGGCGCGTCGGGAGCGGCGTAACCGTTCTGCTGCCGGAACTGCTGCAGAGGGCCGTTCTGCTGGCCGTACTGCTGTCCGTAGGGCTGCTGCGGACCGTAGCCGTAGTTGTTCTGCGGGCCGTACTGCTGAGGCTGCGAGGTGTTCCCGAGCTTGAAGTAGTAGTAGCAGAATGCTCCGGGGATTGCGACGCCGAGAAGGATGCTGAGGATAAAGGAAATAGTTCCCTCAGCGCCTCCGGGAATAGCATTTTTGATAACGGTATATAACCAATTAAAAACGCCGAGATAGAGGAAGTATACAACAGAGGCAATTCTCGCACCGTTCAGATTGTTGCCGTACGCATCCTTTTTCACATAAAGAATGCTGGTTACGACAAGCGGCAGGAGTGTCAGCAACACGCTCAGCAGGTTTTCGAACACGAATTCGTCATTAATGAGCGTCGAGATAAATGCATAGACTACTTCTATAAACAGAATAACCCATCCCGATACGGAAAAACGTATCGCCGTGAATATGTTCTTTTCAGCTCCCATATTCAAGAAATACGCAGCAAGCGCGAATGCGGGAACAGCAAAGACAAAATACTGTCCGATAAGCGTTGCGAAGGTGACTATAATCCCTTCAGCGCTCATATAATCAATCCAATCGAAAACGCGAATGATTGAAATGATCATTAAGGCGGTAAATCCGAGCGCGAGGATGATAAACAGCCCGGCAAGCAACGGGTTTTGTTTTTTTGTTTGCATAATAAGACCTCCATAAAAATAATTGGGACTTTGCTTGATTTCATTATAATATGGATACCGCCGCAATGTCAATAAAAAGTTGCAATATGAGAAAAAAGCGCAAAAGAAATCGAAAATTCGCTTTTTCCGCCCGTGTGAAACGCGCGCGGCGCGGCTGCGCTGGCGCAGAAGCGAGATTGACTTCCGCGCCGGATTATGCTAAAGTATAAACGTTACCCGGCGAATAATTATGAAAGAGAGAACCATTATGAAAAAACTGTTTGCGATCATTCTCGCGCTCGTTATGGCGGTCTCCCTTGCCGCCTGCAGCGAAACGAACGTCCCCGAAACTCCCGTCGACACGTCCGAGCCCGTGCCGGCGTCCGAACCCGACGGCGCCGAAGACGTGCTTTCCTTTATCGGCAAGGACGAGATCTATTTCGACGTTCATCTGACTGACGGCCTTTTCGACAAGACCTCGATCAAAGTCGGCGATAAGGTCCTGACCGAGTCCGGAAAAGCGACCTACACCGGAACCGAGGATATCGTTTTTGAAGGAACCACCGACAGGGACGACGACGTTTATCTCGTGATCCTTTCTCTCAAAGAAGGAGAGAGAGCGACGAGCGACTACACCATCGTGGACGCGTCCGCGCTGGCCGATATGCTTGCAAGAAAAGTGTCGATCCACAAGACCGGCAAGGACAAGATCCTCGTTATCGTGACCGACACCAAGGACGGATACGATCACACCTTCGACGCCGCGCTGGCAGATATGATCAAGATCGCGCTTCAGGGATGATCCGCGTTCCGTCGCACGGCGGCCGCCGCAGGATTTGATTTCCGTTTCCGTCAGGAACGGATAATTGAAAGAATACGAAGAAAAACCGCTCCGATCCGGAGCGGTTTTTGCTTTGTGGTTATCGTGCGGAATCGTAAATCCGTGAGTATTACAAAATGATATATCGCCTGACGGCGATATGATATACTTGCTCCGCAAGCATGATATACCGTGCTGTGCGCGGTATGATATAATATCCGTTCCGCGGGGAACGGATATCATTGCAAAAGAGCGATGCATTCGCATCGCTCTTTTGCATGGAGCGGGATATGGGAGTCGAACCCACCTCCGAGCCTTGGGAAGGCCCTGTACTACCGATGTACTAATCCCGCGTTTTCACTTGTGAATGCTATTCTACCACACGATGAAGATTTTTTCAATGGTATTTTTTATTTTTTCAAACAAAAAACCTTCCCCGCGGTAAATGAAGAACATAGGCGCTTCGATGATGAAGAATCGAACGGGAAACGATTCTTTTTAAGACCGGCGTATCCCTGATTTGCCTCCCCGAAAGTCTCTTAAATCTCATATTTCCCCCCGACACTGCACAATATATATGCGGTATCTCTTGACTTACGGCGTGATTTGTGGTACATTTTTGTATACAGTGTATTTATTATAAGGGGGCGTGCGGCGTTGGAGAAGATCAGGGTTTTGTTCCCTTACGTGGAAGCCGGATTCGGACACATTATGCCGATGAAAGCTCTCGAACAAACCTTCCGTAAAAAATACGGCGACAAGGTCGAGATCATCTCCTCTCGCTTTTACACCGAAACCGGCGACAGTCACCTGCGGAAATACGAGCAGATGCTCGCCCGTCAGGTGCGTATATACAACAGATTCCCCCCTATCGGCTTCCTCGCGACCGGCGCCTGCGAGTTTTTCGGCAGCACTCTGTCTTCGTTCGCGTCGATGCGGCTGATCGCGCCGTTTGCCTGCCGCAGAGGCATAAAGCGTATGCGCGAATTGGCTCCCGACGTAGTGGTCGATACGCACTGGGCAACGCACTACTACGCCGTGCGCATCAAGCCGAAGCCGCTGACCGTTATGTACTGTCCCGACGCGCAGCTGAACAAGCTCTTCGAATACAACTGCGACCTCGTGCTGATAAGCATGCCTAAGGGCTACGAAAAAGGAATGCGCAAGCGGCGCTTCAACGAGGACAACCTCAAGCTCGTACCCTTCCTCATCCGCAACGAGGCGTTCGACGTCTGCCGCGACAAGAGGGAACTCCGCCGCAGGCTCGGACTGCCGGAGGACAACTTCACCGTGCTGCTCGTCGAGGGCGCTTACGGGATAGGCAAGATCGAGAAGCTCACGAAGCTGCTGATCAAAGAGCATCTGCCGCTCACGGTCGTCTCCGTCTGCGGCACGAACGAGAAGCTCTATAAGCGCATGCAGAGCTTCAACGCCTCTGAGGAGGTCACATTTGCGCCTTACGGCTTCGCGGACAATATGCTTGAACTGCAAGCCGCTTCTGACCTTTTCTGCGGAAAAAGCGGCAATATGCTCGCCGAGGCGACGTTCTACGGAAACCCGTCGGTCGTCACGCACTTCGCGAACCTCATCGAGCGCAACATCGCCGATCACTACCTCAACACCGTCGGCTGCGCCGTAAAGCGCTTCCGCCCGAAAAAGGCGGCGGCGCTGATAAAGGAGTTCGCGCTGAACGAGGCCGCGGCCGCACCATACCGACGCGCCGCCGAGAACTACGCCGGGCATTTCGGTTCGGACGAGGCCGCCGACGTCATCTGGCAGAAGATCACCGAGCGTTTCCCCGAGCTTCGCTGACACGGATACTCACAGCCGCGGACGCGGTATCAAAATAAAGGCAGAGCTTTCCGCAGGCGGAAAGCGAAACGAGAATGAGTTATTTAGACATCGTTTTTCTGATCACCAATATCCTGTTTTTGCTGCTTGGAGCGATAATGGTACATTTCGCTCTGTTTGCGATCGTCGGCATTTTTAAGAGGACGTCATATCCGCATACCGACAAGATCAACAAATACGGCGTAATCATTCCCGCGAGGAACGAGGAGAGCGTCGTCGCCGGACTCATAGACAGCATCAGGAAAAACAACTATCCGCAGGACAAACTGCAAATCTTCGTGATAGCCCACAACTGCACCGACAGGACCGCGGAGATAGCGCGGAGCTGCGGAGCGACCGTCTACGAATACGACAATCCGCGGGAAAATACGATGGGCTACGCCTTCAAGTATCTCTTCTCCTGCATCGAACGTGACTACGGTACGCAGACCTACGACGGTTTCTTCCTCTTCAACGCCGACAACATACTCGACGCGAACTACATAACCCGGATGAACGACGCATTCGAAGGCTGCAACAGAGACGCCGTCATCACTTCATACAGAAACTCCAAAAACTTCGGCACAAACCTCATATCCGGCCTGTACGGTATGTATTTCGCCGTCGGCTGCCGTCTTGAAAGCCGCGGCAGGACGGCGCTCGGCTGCTCCACCCGCGTGCAGGGCACCGGATACCTTATCAGCTCGAAGGTAGTCAAAAACGGCTGGCCCTACGTTTCGCTGACGGAGGACTGGGAATTCACCGCCGATCAGATCCTTTTCGACAACAAGATCCGCTTCTGCGACGACGCGGTCTTTTACGACGAACAGCCGACCTCCATACGCATTATGTGGCGCCAGCGGGTACGCTGGTCACGCGGACACCTGCTCGTCTTCTACGCGCGTTTCAGGGATCTTTTCTCCTCCCTTTTCAAAAAGAAGACGCGGCACCGCGTTTCGCTCTATGACATCACCGCGTTCATCCTGCCGGTAACGCTCATACTCATACTGCTGCAGATACTGCAGTTCGGACTGATGATGATCGCGCCGCTCGTCGACAGCAGCGTTACGCTGCGCGAGGTCTTTTTCGGCACGACGGCGAATTTCTTGACCTCCCGCGGACTGCTGTTCATATGGGCAAGATCGGCGGTCGTCTCATTCGCCGTGACTCTGCTGACCGCGATTGTGATCTTCATAATCGAGCGCAAGCGCATCAAGGGAGTCAGCTTCGGCAGAAAGGTGCTTATAGCCCTGCTTTGGCCGGTGTTCCTGTTCATACAGATGCCGATAGACGTACAGGCGTTCTTCTCGCGCAACCTCGGCTGGAAGCCTATCCCGCATAACGATCAGACAAAATTCGAGCACGTCAACGACGCGTGCGAAGGCTCTCCGCAAACCGAATGACCGGCACGCGTAAATAACGGAAATCTTATCGCGCATATAAAAACAGACGCCTCCTCGCGGAGGCGTCTTGCTTTTTGTTTTTGTGAAGAAATGATTACTTCAGCTCGACAGTGGCGCCGGCTTCTTCAAGCTTCGCCTTGATGGTGTTGGCTTCGTCAGCGGAAACACCGGTCTTGACGGCCTTGGGGGCGTTGTCAACGAGTTCCTTGGACTCCTTGAGTCCGAGGCCGGTCAGATCCTTGACGGCCTTGATGACGTCCATCTTTCTCTCGCCGATGCCGGCAAGGATGACGTCATAGTCGCTCTTCTCTTCGGCAGCCGGGGCAGCCGCAGCGCCGGCAGCGGGGGCGGCCGCAACCGCGACGGGGGCGGCGGCGGAAACGCCGAACTCTTCCTCAAGAGCCTTGACGAGCTCAGCGAGCTCCATAACGGTCAATGCCTTAACGTCTTCGATAAGCTGTTCAACTTTAGTTGCCATTTGAAATTACCTCCAAATAAATTTTGAAATTGATTGCCGCGTAATTGATTACGCAGACTGTTTTTCCTTCTGCTCCTTTATTGCGTTCAACGCAACGGCGAGCCCGCGGATGTTTCCGTTGAGCACTGTAACGAGTCCGGAGATCGGGGCGTTCAGGCCGCCGAGGACCTGGGCGATAAGTACTTCCTTGGAGGGAAGCGACGCGAGTCTCTCAACGCCGGCGGCGTCGAGCGCGTTACCGTCCACGAAGCCTGCCTTGATCTTGAAGAACTTGTTCTTCTTGGCAAACTCCGAAAGTGCCTTGGCGGGGGCGGCCATTTCCTCGGCGGACAGCGCGATGGCCGTCGTGCCGACGAAGGTGTCGTCCATTCCGTCATAGCCGGCTTCTTTGAAAGCGCGGCTCAGAAGTGAATTCTTGATGACGGCGTAGGTCGCTCCGCTTTCTCTGAGCTTGGCGCGAAGTTCGCGGTCCTGCGCGACGGTCAGTCCCTTGTATTCAACCAGGACGCCGGTCACGGATCCGCGTATCTTCTCGGAAAGCTCCTTCACGAACTGCTGTTTTTGCTCCAGGATTTTCGCACTAGGCAAATCTGTCACCTCACAAAAACATTTTCCGCGCCCCTTGCGGCAGGGGCGCCGCCGGATTTTCCGGCAATAATAAATTTGCTCTTCCGCAAAACCGCAGAAGAGCAAAAAGTCACAATTTGAAACAGAACTTTTTTGCGTCTTCCTCGGCAGGCGGTTACCCATTAGACGCTTTCGCGTACCTGCTGTCTTCGGAACAGCAAATATTATTATACACGCTTTTTTCTCTTTGTCAAGAGAAATTTTTTACATAACTCTGGAGGGGTTGATCTTTATGCCGGGGCCCATGGTGGACGCGATGGCGCAGGAACGGATGTACTGTCCCTTCGCGGCGGCGGGCTTGGCGGCGTTGACCGCGGCCAGCAGAGTGTTGAAGTTCTCGGTAAGCTTCTCGGTGCCGAAGGAAGCCTTGCCGATAACGCAGTGGATGATGTTGGTCTTGTCGAGACGGTACTCGATCTTACCGGCCTTCAGATCGACGACGGCTTTCGCCACGTCCATCGTTACGGTGCCGGCCTTCGGGTTAGGCATAAGGCCCTTGGGTCCGAGGATCTTACCGAGACGGCCGACGACGCCCATCATGTCGGGAGTCGCGACGACCACGTCGTAGTCGAACCAGTTCTCGTTCTGGATCTTGGGGATGAATTCGTCGCCGCCGGCGAAATCGGCGCCCGCGTCGAGAGCTTCCTGAACCTTGTCGCCCTTGGCGAAGACCAGGACTCTGACGTTTTTGCCGGTGCCGTGAGGCAGGACGACCGCGCCGCGGACCTGCTGGTCGGCGTGACGGGAGTCGACGCCCAGCTTGATGTGGATCTCGATGGTCTCGTCAAACTTGGCCTGAGCGGTCTTCTGAACGAGATCGATCGCTTCTTCTACTTCGTAAAGCTTGGTGCTGTCAAGCAGCGCCGAGCCGGCGTTGTATTTCTTTCCGTGTTTCATCTTCAGCCCTCCACAACAACGCCCATGCTGCGGGCGGTACCGGCGATCATCTTCGCAGCCTGATCGAGATCGTAAGCGTTCAGATCCTTCATTTTGATCTGAGCGATCTCTTTGCACTGCTCGAAGGTCATGGTCGCGACCTTGGTCTTGTTCGGGACGCCAGAACCCTTCTCGAGGTTCAGGGTCTTCTTGATGAGGACCGCGGCCGGAGGAGTCTTCGTGATGAAGGAGAAGGAATGGTCGGCGTAGACGGTGATGACGACGGGGATGATAAGCCCGATGTCGTTCTTGGTACGCTCATTGAATTCCTTCGTGAATCCCACGATGTTTACACCGTGCTGTCCAAGCGCGGGGCCGACGGGCGGCGCGGGAGTCGCTTTGCCGCCGGGGATCTGCAGCTTGATGTAGGCAATTACTTTTTGAGCCATTGTTTTCTTTCCTTTCTTTCGGCGTAAGCGCACGGCTTCGCCGTAATGTGGTATGGCGGGAAAGCTCGTTCCCTTCCACGATATTTAAGGCGGTTGCCCGCATTAAATCGTACCTTTAGGTCACTCCTCGACGGCAGCGACCTGATCCAGATCGAACTCGACGGGAGTCTCGCGCCCCATCATCGCGATGAGCACGGAAACCTTGCCGCGTTCCTTGGATATTTCGGAGACCTTGCCGGTGAAGCCCTCGAAGGAACCGTCGATGACCTTGACGGTGTCGCCCTCGGAGTAGCTCACCTCGACCTCGTGAACCTCGACGCCCAGCGCTTCGACCTCCGCCTCGGTGAGCGGAACGGGCTTCGATCCCGGGCCGACGAAGCCGGTAACGCCGCGGGTGTTTCTCGCGATGTACCAGGTGTCTTCGTTCATCACCATCTTGATCAGGACGTAGCCGGGGAACAGCTTGCGCTCGACCTCGACCTTTTTGTCGTCCTTCATCTCGGTGAAGATTCCGGTGGGGACCTTGACGTCAAGGATCTGATCGCGGAGACCGCGATTCTCGACTATTTTCTCGATGTTCTGCGCGACCTTATTCTCATAACCGGAATAAGTGTGCACGACGTACCATCTCGCATCTTCGGACGCCATATCAAATCTCCTGAACGGTTGTTACTTCGCCAGACCGAGAATGAACTCCAGGAACTTGGAGAATCCCAGATCCAGCACCCAAACGAAAGCCGTTACGAAGAGCATCATAACCAGAACGACGATGGTGTTGTTCAGGACCTTGCTCTTGGTCGGCCATTCGAGCTTTTTGAACTCAGAGACGAGCTCTCTGAAGTAGCGCTTGACTCTGCCCTTTTTTTTGGTTTCAGCCATTTCAGTGCCCTCCCGATTACTTCGTTTCTCTGTGCAAGGTGTGCTTGCGGCAGAAGCGGCAGTACTTGTTCATTTCAAGTCTGTCGGGATCGTTCTTCTTGTTCTTGATGGTGTCGTAGTTGCGCTGCTTGCACTCGGTGCAGGCAAGAGTGATTTTGACTCTCATCGGATTTCCTCCTGTTCGTTAGTGTTCCTTTGCGGAACTCCCTCGGCCCGTTCGGGCATTTCGGGGCGCACAAAAAAAGAACCCCTCCAATGCGAGGTGGATTCTATGGTAACACACATTTGCGAAAAATGCAAGCATTATTTTTATTTATTTGAAAAATTTTTTCGGCGGGCAGAGGATCTCTCCCCTGCCCGCGCAAAAAACATTCTTCGATTCAGCTTACGCAGCCGCGATTACGCTTCCTTTTCCTTGCCGGAGAGGCAGCGGAAAACGAGAGCCGCGAGGCACGCGCCCACCAGCGGAGCGAGGATGAAGATCCAGACCTGGCTCAGAGCGTCGCCGCCCGCAAGCAGCGCGGGTCCGAAGGAACGCGCGGGGTTGACGGACGTGCCGGTCAGTCCGATGCCGAGCAGATGGACCAGCGTCAGCGTCAGACCGATAACGATACCGGCGGCGGAGCCGAACTCCTTCTTGGAGGTCACGCCGAGGATAGCGAAGACGAAGACGAAGGTCAGGATGACTTCGATAACGAGTCCCTGCCAGATCTCAACGCCCGGCTGGCACGCGTTCGCGCCGAGGCCGCTCTCGCAGCCGAAGAAGGCGCAGAGGATGCCCGCGCCGGCGATAGCGCCGAGGAACTGGGCGCAGACGTACTCGAAGAACTCAACGAGTTTCATCTTGCCCGCGACGAGCATACCGAAGGACACGGCGGGGTTGATGTGGCATCCGCTGACGTTACCGACAGAGTACGCCATAGCGACGATCACGAGGCCGAAGGCGAGCGCGGTCGCTACGAGGTCGGCGCCGGAAACGATGGCGATGCCGCAGCCGAATACGACGAGCACGCAGGTGCCGATGAATTCAGCCAGCATTTTCTTGAAGGTTGTCATTTCTGTTTTCCTCCCAAAAGATTTTTCGCGTTTTCACGCGTATACAAACCGCCTCAGGCGGCTTATACATTATTGATCCTGCCACGAAACGAAGAGCCCGCCGGGACTGACGGTGCCGTCCAGCAGCGTCAGCTCAACGGTGTGCCACGCGGGCGCGTCGCCGTCATACAGGAAATAATACGCATAGCGCCCGGAGGATATGAGCAGATGCTCGGCGTCCAGCCAGATCGGATCGCCTCCGTCGATGGTGACGGTCGCCTTGACGGTGTCGGATTCGCTCTGCTGTATCGGCATAATGATGCGCGAGCCGTAGCAGCGGAGGATCAGCGGATCCGTGCCGTTGCCGTTCGCCTGCCAGGACGAGCCGTTAGTCAGGTATCTGACAAAGCTTCCCATACTGACCGGCGTGGTGTTGCGGTAGTTATACCATTTCGTGTTCTGATAATAGTACGGCACGGGCGTGTCCTCGCGGACGGGCTTGACCTCGGAGGAAAGCTTGTCTATGTTCTGATAGACCGCCTCGAGATA
This sequence comes from Clostridia bacterium, assembly GCA_017620395.1. Lineage (NCBI taxonomy): Bacteria > Bacillati > Bacillota > Clostridia > Clostridia bacterium. Next base: position 9,966 of record JAFZQJ010000008.1, read on the forward strand.
GCAGTTGATGAGCTGTCCGCACATCGCGTGGCCGGCGTTGGTCGGATGCACCCAGTCGGCGCAGATATCCGTCCATACGAACTTGCCGCCGTTGTGACCGTATCCGATAACGGACGGCCAGACAGCGTCGCAGTAGCTGACCATCGGCAGATCGTAAAACTCACCGATCGGGATCTGATCGCGCTGTGCGTTGGTCCCGCCCTCGTTCATAACGAAGAAGAGCATCGTCGCCGGCTGGCTCTTATAGGTGATGATGCGGCGCACGAGGGACGCGTACGCGTCGCGCTGCCAGTCCATCAGCTCGTCGTTGACTCCGAACTCGATGACGACGAAGTCGGGATCGTATTTCAGCAGGTCGTCGTCCACGCGGTGTACGCCGAAGAGGCTCGGCGTTCCGCTCTGACCGGCGTTGACGTAGTTTATCTTCGCCTGCGGGAAGGTATCCTTCCACCACTTCTCGACGACTCTCGCCCAGCGTGCCTCCTGAGTCGTCGCGGCGCCGCCGTAGGTCACGGAACCGCCGATGAAGCCGACGGTGATCTCCTCGCCAGCCATCGCCTTGCGCATGACTCTGACGAAACGCGCCGGATCGCCGAGGGAGGTCATACCGCGGTCGACCATGAACTGCTCAAGTCCTGTCGCGAGCGCCGCTTCCGTAATAGGAACGGTCAGCTCGAAGTCGCCGGAGAGCCCTTCGGCAGTGATGAAGCCCATCGCGCAGCGCATGATCTGCAGCGCGTCCGCGACTGTGACGGAGCCGTCCGAATCGACGTCCGCTTCCGCGGCGTAAGCGTCGAGTCCCGCGGCGATGCGCAGCGCCTTCAGCGCGTCGGAAACGGTAATCGCGCTGTCGCCGTCTACGTCTCCGGGACCCGCCGCCGCGACCATGGTCGTGAACATCGCGAGTGCGAGGAGTATGGCTATGATTTTCTTCATATTATATCACCTTTCTTTTCGGCGCTTTTTATTATTGACTGTTTGCCGATTAGGGTACGGCTAATCCCGGCTTACCACGAAGTGAAGAGTCCGAGTATCGTCAGCGTGCCGCTGAGCGAGGATATTTCGATAGTGTGCCAGCCTTCCTCGCGTTCGTCCAGCTTGTAGTAGGCGTACTGGCCGGCGGCGATGAGCAGGTTATCGTTGTCGATCATCACCGCGGGACCGCCGTCGACGGTGAAGGAAGCCTTCATTGTGGCGGCCTCCTGCTGCTTTATCGCAAGCGAAACGCGCTTGCCGTAATAGCGTATGACCAGCGGATCGCTGTCGCCGCTCGTGGCTCTCCACGAGAAGTTGTCGCCGGTATATTTCGCGAAGCCGCCGAGGCGCACGGGCGTCGTGTTACGGTGGTTCAGCCACGCGGTGTGCTCGTAGATGTACGGAAGCGGAACGTCCTCGCGGACGGGTTTGACTTCGGAGGAAAGCTTGTCGAGGTTGTTATAGACGGCCTGCAGCAGGCAGTTTATCAGCTCGCCGCAGATGGCGTGTCCCTTGTCGGTCGGGTGGACGTAGTCGGCGACGATCTCTTCCCACGTGTAAGTCGAGCCGGTGCCGTACGGAGGTTTGACCTCCGGCCAGATCGCGTCGCGTTCGCTGACCATCGGCAGATCGTAGTATTCTCCTATCGGCTGCTGATCGGGCTGAGCGTTGCTGCCGTCGTTATTCGTCATGAAGAAGAGCATGACCGCGGGCTGCCATTCGGCGGTAAGCACGCGGCGGACCAGCGAGGCGTACGCCTCCTTCTGCCAGTCCTGAAGGTTATCGTTGACGCCGAATTCGATCATAACGAAATCGGGTTCGTACTGCATCAGGTCTTCCTGCATACGGTGTACGCCGAAGAAGCTCGGGGTGCCGCTGTAGCCGGCGTTGACGTAGTTTATCCTCGTATTCGGGAAGGTGCGCTTCCACCACGCCTCGACGACGCGGGTGTAACGGGTATATTCGGTAGTTGCCATGCCGCCGACGGTTATTGAGCCGCCTATGAAGCCGACGGTGATCTCTTCGCCCGCCGCGGCTTTACGCATAACTCTGACAAGGCGCGCCGTGTCGCCTACGTTGGTCATACCGCGGTCGACCATCGCCTGCGTCACGCCGTAAACAAGCGCCGCTTCGGTAACTTTCACGCTTATCTGCGTATTGCCGGAAATACCGGCCGGAGTGATGAAGCCGACGGCGCAGCGGAGTATCTGCAGCGCGTCCGCGGCGGTAACGCTGCCGTCGCCGTCGACGTCCGCCGAAGCGGCGTACGGCTCGAGCTGCGCGGCGATGCGCATCGCCTTCAGCGCGTCGGAAACGGTCACGCCGCCGTCGCCGTCAACGTCGCCGGAGACCGCGGCCGCCGCCATCGTCGTGAACATCGCAAGCGCGAGGATTATCGAAATCAGTTTTTTCATAGCGTGTCTCCTCAAACTGTTTTTATCAGACGTAAATATCAAACGGCTCTGCGAGTTTCGCGGCGATGCGGAGGATCGCAAGCGCATCCGCGACGTTGATCTCGCCGTCAAAGTCGACGTCGCCGACGCGCATATCGAGCTCGCCCGGCTCCTGAAGTCTGACGGCTATACGCAGCGCAGCGAGCGCGTCGGAGACGGTGTGGACTCCGTCGAAGTCCAAATCGCCGAGCAAATAGCCGTTTTCCGGCTCCCACTGCGCTTCGACGGAAAGCCCGGTCAGCGGTATCGCGGCGTCGCCGAGCGGCGAGCCGTCGGCGTTTTTCCAGCCGCTTATCTTCATACTGTCGCGTTCGAACAGCTCCGCGCCGTTGGCGTTCAGCCATTCCTCCGCCGCGAAGCCGGCGGGCGCCCATATCGTTTTAGTTTCGCCGTCTTCGCCGGAAGCGGCTGTCAGCGGCGCTTCCAGATACGCGCACACCCAGTCGTTGTTTTCACCGCGGTTGGGTATCTGCACGCAGACGGCGCATTTGCCGAGCAGCTTCTCGACCGAACCGTTCACGCTGACGGCGAGTCTGCCGCCGGAAACGCAGTTCTCCGCTTTGAAAAGGCGGAACGTCAACGGCTCAGCGGCGCCCCCGGGGACGTCGGATATATCGCCGACTGAGACGTAAATGCTGACGTTGATATACTCGCCGGCGGCTATCCCTTCGGCGTCCGCTTCTATCGCGATCGTGCCTACGGCGCCGTCGCCCGGAGTGAAGCGCGCGGTCATATTCTTTATACTGTAAGACGTCGGGACCGCTTCCGCCGATGCGAAAGCCGGACAGAGCACAGCTCCGAACACGACCGCGGCGATTATTATGGAAATGACCTTCTTCATTTCGGCCTCCTGTGTTATTCAGAAACCAACCCGATCGCTTTCCGCAGTATCGCGAGCGCGTCGGCGACGGTGACTTCCCCGTCGAGGTCGGCGTCCGCGGCGGCGCGGATAAGCTCGTCCGCGTCATCGAGCCCCGCCGCTATGCGGAGGGCGCGGAGCGCGTCGGAAACGGTAAACTCCCCGTCGAAGTCAACGTCGCAGAGGGTGTATACGGGTTTTGGGATTATCCTTGTTTCGATATGCGACGCGTCGTTTTTGCAAACGCGTGTCTCTTCGCCGTCTTCGAATACGGAGACGGGCTTCGTAATCTCCCATTCGCCCCAATCGTGAGCGTCCGGAATCGGCTCGCCTGTCTCGCGGCTTTCGGTATGCGAGGCGTCGTTAAGGCAGACGCGGATCTGCAGTTCTCCGTGCGCACAGTTCGCCTCTTCGGAGGTACGCCACTCGCCCCAGGCGTGCGCCTCCGGATCTATCGCAAGTTCACGCGTTTCGGTATGCAAAGGATCTCTCTTGCAGACGCGGGTATCAGTTCCGGCGGCGGCGCAGGTCGCGGGAGTCGTTGTTTCCCACTCGCCCCAGTCGTGACCGAGCGCGTCGACGGCCCTCGTCTCGAAAGCGTCGCAGCGGGAGCAGTATCTCGTCTCCTCGCCCGCCTCCGTGCAGGAGGGCGCCTTCGTCTCGGTCCATTCGCCGAAACCGTGGCCGAGCGCGTCGGTGTAACCGTCGGTGTAGCTGTCATAGCAGCGCGTGCAGGTGTAGGTCGTATAACCGCCCTCCGTGCAGGTCGGGTCGGTCACTTCGGCCGCGTAATCGTGGCCGAGCGCGGCCTGACCCTCGCGGGTCTCGGTATGCGACGCGTCGTTCGCGCAGACGCGCGTTTCAACGGCGGCGGTTTCGCAGGTCGCGGGGAAAGTAATCTCCCACTCGCCCCAGGCGTGCGCCTCCGGATCTATCGCAAGTTCACGCGTTTCGGTATGCAAATGATCTCTCTTGCAGACGCGGGTCTCAGTTCCGGTGGCGGCGCAGGTCGCGGGAGTCGTTGTTTCCCACTCGCCCCAGTCGTGACCGAGCGGCGCGGCCTCACGCGTTTCAAGCGCGCCGCAGCGTGAGCAGCGGCCGGTCTCTTCGCCCGGCTCGGTGCAGGTCGGCGCGACGGTGACCTCCCAGCCGGTGAAATCGTGGCCGAGCGGCGCGGCGCCGTCGCGGGTTTCTATATGCGACGGATCGTTCGCGCAGACGCGCATATCTCTGCCGGCGACGGTGCATGTGGGAGCGATGATCTCGCTCCATTCGCCCCACGAATGACCGCCCGCGGCGTCGGGCTCGCCGAACTCGCGCGTCTCGGTATGCGAAGCGTCTCTGGCGCAGACGCGGGTCTGCACCTCCTTCGCGACGCAGGTGGCGGGAGAAACGGTCTCCCATTCGCCCCAGTCGTGACCGAGCGGGTCGGTCGTCTGTCTTTCCGCGTGCTCGGGATTGTTCGCGCAGACGCGCATGATCAGCCCGCCGTTCTCGCAGTCCGCGGGTCTTATCTCTTCCCATTCGCCCCAGGCGTGGCCGGTGGCGGGATAGTAATCGGTGTATTGATCGCCGCACTTCGAGCAGACAAAGTGCGCGTAGCCGTCCTCCTCGCACGTCGCGGGAGCGCTGTCCGTCGCACGCCAGTCGTGAGCGCAGACGATAGTGATACCGCCGTTCGTCACGCTGTACGCAACGGGGACGGGCATGTCGTTTTCGTTGCGCGAAAGCTCGGTCACCGTGAGCGAAACCGCGGTGAAACCGAGCGGAGCGTCCTCCGCAACGTCGAAAAGCAGCGTACCGAAGCAGTCGTATTCGCCGGGGTAATACCCCTCGGCGCCGCCTGAAACGAACGCGGAAGCGTAACCGAACGAAACTGCGCCGTTCACGGCGTTCTCGGCGTTTACGCCGAAAATGCACGGCTCGCCGGTCTCTATCTGCCTGCGCAGTTCCGGATTCAGTTCAAATCCGGCGAAACAAAGAGCGGAAGAATCGAACTCTATGGTTGCCTGAATCGCTCCCCAACGCGGCGATGCGGAAATCCGCACGTCGATCTGTGCGCCCTCCGTCCCGCGCGTGACGGTTTCTGCGGTATCGACGGTGATATTCACTTCGTCCGCCGCGGCCGTCGGAACGGCGGCGCAAAGCGGCGCGAGCATCAGCGCGACAAGCAGCAGCGAAAGCAGTTTCTTCACGTTACGATCTCCATATCTTCCGCGGATAGCCCATTTCAAGTCAACAAAATGATACAATCCGCCTATTAGATTATTATTCATTATGTATTGTATCACACGTTCTCCGAAATTGCAATAGATTAGATTATAATTGAATACCAAAAAACGGAATGCCTCAGCGCATTCCGTCTTTTGCTTTTCAACTCAATGCTCGGTTACTCGGCGTGCTCCCACTCCTCCGCGGAGATGAGCTTAACGGAACGGCGTAGCACCTGAAGCGCATCCGCGACGGAGATTTCATCGTCTCTGTCCGTATCGGCGACGGCAAGTGAAAGCTCCGTTTGCTCGGTAAGCTGCGCCGCTATGCGCAGCACCGCAAGGGCGTCCGCAACGGTCACTTCACCGTCGAAGTCCATGTCGCCCTTGAGGTAGCGCGGTATATCGCGCGTTTCGACGTGCGACGGGTCGTTCGCGCAGACGCGGGTCTCCTCGCCGACGCGGTAGAAGGTCTGCGTTCTCGTGACCGCCCATTCGCCCCAGGCGTGACCGAACGCCGCTTCGCCCTCGCGGGTCTCCGTATGCGTCGGGTCGTTCGCGCAGACGCGTGTTTCGACAGCGGCGGTTTCGCAGGTCGCGGGGGAAGTAACCTCCCACTCGCCCCAGGCGTGCGCCTCGGGATCTATCGCAAGCTTGCGCGCTTCCGTATGCAAAGGATCTCTCTTGCAGACGCGGGTCTCCGTTCCGACGGCGGCGCAGGTCGCGGGAACCGTTACTTCCCACTCGCCCCAGTCGTGGCCGAGCGCGCCGACCGCTCTCGTCTCGAAAGCGTCGCAGCGGGAGCAGTATCTCGTCTCCTCGCCCGCCTCCGTGCAGGAGGGCGCCTTCGTTTCGGTCCATTCGCCGAAATCGTGGCCGAGCGCGGCCTGACCCTCGCGGGTCTCGGTATGCGACGCGTCGTTCGCGCAGACGCGCGTTTCGACGGCGGCGGTTTCGCAGGTCGCGGGAGAAGTTACCTCCCACTCGCCCCAGTTATGAGCCTCAGGATCGAGCGGGATCGGCTCGGTCTTCTCATGGTCGGGATTGTTCAAGCAGACGTAATGTACGGCGCCTTCGGCCGAACACGTCGCGGGCGTTCTGCCGCTCTCTATCCAGTAGTGGCCGGACGCGGCGGCGCCTTCGCGGGTTTCGGTTTCGCCGCAGCGCGTGCACGCGCGCGTTTCCACAGCGGCTTCGGTGCAGGTCGCGGGAGTCGTCTCCTCCCACGCGCCCCAGTTGTGACCGGCGGCGGCGATATCCTCGCGCTTGTATTCTCCGCACTTGGAGCATTGACAGACGACGTATCCCGCGTCAAGGCAATGTTCCTCGCGCCCGACCTCGGTCCATTCGTGGACGCAGGAGACCTTAACGCCGCCGTTGACTATCTCAAGCGGCAGCTGGACGCTGTCGCTGTTGGTGAGCTTGTTTATCGAAGCCGTAATATCGGAAAGACCCGCAGGCGCGTCCGCGGCGACGTTGAACTTCGCCGTCCCGAAATAGTCGTAGCCGCCGGAATGGTAGCCGTCGTAGCCGTCCGCAAAGTACGCGGCGGCGAACAGCACCTTTACCACGCCGTTCGCGGCGTTCGTCTTGTTGAGGGTATATATGTTCGCCTCGCCGTTGTTCGACTGATCCTGAAGCTCGGGGTTCAGCGCGAAACTCCTGAAGGTGAGCACGGCGGGATCGAAGTTAAGCTCGACGTCGATCGAGCTCCAGTGCGGAGTATCGGTGACGTAAAGCTTTACCTCGACGTTTTTGGCGTCGGGATCGGCGGCGACCTTCTCGACGCGCACGCGCACGCCGTCGAAGGGCGGGAGCACTTCCAGTATCTCAGTCCGCGTCGCGCCGCACCACACGCATTCGTAGGTTACGCTGCCTTCCGCTTCCGCGGTCGGCTCGACGCGCGCGATCTCGTTCCAGAGGTGGCCGCGCGCGGGCACGGTCTCGTGCTTCTCCGCGCCGCACTTAGAGCATACGCTGTCGGTGAAGCCGGCGTTTTCGCAGTCCATATCCGCGTGAGCGGTTACCGCCCATTCGTGCTCGCAGGCGGTAACGTTTACGCCGCCGGAGCTCTGTGTGAACGGCACGTCGGCGGATTCAAAATCCGTCAGCGAAGAGACGTTCACGGAAACCTCCGCAAGCCCCTCGGCGGCGGAAGGCGCGACGTCGAAGGTCAGCACGCCGAAGTAATCGTATCCGTCCGGGAAGTATCCGAAATAGCCTCCCGCGCTGCCGACGGCGGCGAAGTGTACGCTGACGCTGCCCGCGGCGGCGGAATCTGTATTGATCGTATAAATCATAGTCTCGCCGGCGGCTGCCTGCGCCTCGATCGCGGGGTTGCGGCGAAAGCCCTTGTAGGTCAGCTTCGACGAGTCGAAGGTGAAGCTCATATCGACGCCTGCCCAGTGCGGCTCGGCGCCCATTCTGACGTAGACCTCAACGCCGGTATCCCCCGGCGCGGCCGTAACGGTATCCGCCGCGACGGCGACGGAACCTTCCGCGAAAACGAAGCCCGACGGCGACGTTGTCAGCAGCATCGCAAATGCGATGATCATCGAAAGCAGCTTTTTCAAAACCATCCCTCCCGATTTTCTTTTATGATAAAATAATACCGCATTCCGAGAAAAAAGTCAATGTGCAAAACGCTCGCTTCCTGTTGAAATATCGCGAGCAAGGTGTTATAATCGAAAAAACGAAGGGAGGCCGGGATATGAAGCGCGAAACGCTCAAGCGAATACTGCCGAAGCTGCTGCTTTATCTGCTGCCGATAACGCTCGCGGCGGCGATATACTTCCTGCTGCCGCTCGCGCCGTGGGTCGCGGAGTATATCTTCGCGCGCGGGATATTCCGCGTCATCTCCGTGCCGCTCGGATTCATCATCTCGATATTCCCCTTCTCGATAACCGAAACGGCCGTGTTTCTCGCCGTTCCGGCGGCGGTCGCGCTGACGGCGCTCCTCTTCCGCCGCTGCCGCAGAAAAGGCGTAAACCCGCTCACGGCTCTGCTGAAACGCGTCTGGCTGATACTCTCCTGCGGACTGCTTATGTATATGGTGATGCACGGCGCGAACTACTACCGCTACCGCGCCGCCGACCTGCTGGAGCTTGATACCTTCGCGAAATCTGCGCAGTATCTGCAGGCGGTATGCGCCGACCTCGCGGAGAAGGCCTCCGCCGAGCGCGAGGCGCTGCCGGAGGACGAAAACGGCGTGACGAAGCTCTCCCGCTCGCTCTACGGCACGCTCTACGACGCGAACGACTGCTACGCGAAGCTGGACGACGAATACCCGCTGCTGTGGGGCTCCGTATGGTTCCCGAAGCCCGTGCTGCATTCGCACCTATGGTCCTACACCGGCATCGAGGGCGTCTATTGCCCGATCTTCTGCGAATCGAACGTCAACGTCGACATCCCCGACTTCGATATCCCCTATACCGCGGCGCACGAACTGGCGCATACCCGCGGCTTCGCCTACGAGGACGAGTGCAACTTCTTCGCCTTCCTCGCCTGCTCGGTATCCGACAGCGCGGACTACCGCTACTCCGGATACTTCTCGGCGTATATCTACTGCGCGAACGCGCTGTATAAGTACGACAAGGATATGTGGCGCGAGGTCTACGCACACTGCTCGGACGGGATGAAACGCGATATAAAGGCGCGCAACGACTACTGGAAGCAGTTCGAGGGCAAGGTCATGGAAGCGAGCCACAAGGCGAACGACACCTTCATAAAGGCGCAGCGCGACAAGCGCGGCAGCCTCAGCTACGGCGAAGCCGTCAAGCTGATACTTGCGTATTATGAAAAGTGCGGGTTTGCGGGATAAATTGAAATAATACGCAGACGTCAAAAGACCGGCGCGGTTAGGGCGCGCAAATCAGGGATACGCCGGTCTTAAAAAGGATCTTTTCGCGCCGGTCGGCGTTGAAACCGCTCGGAATACATACAGTATTCCATCGCGCTTTCGCCTTGTCCGACACAAAAATCTCTCTTTTTAAGATGCGGAGCAGTTTTGAACGAGATGTTTATCGTTCAGGCAAAACAACAAAACAGCGGTCATAC